>JBAUUA010000155.1:0-4987 GCA_049582465.1 Bradyrhizobium sp.
GTCTCGAACGCCTTTTGCGCATCGACGCCGATCTGCGCGCTGGCGCCGGAAAAGGGATAGATGATGCCGATCACGACTTCGGAGGTCTGCGCACGGGATGCGATCGGCAGCAACGCGGCGGCGGCAGTGGCTCCAAGCAGCACATTTCGGCGAGTGACGGTCATGACGGGATCCCCTGTTATCGGCAACTATCGATGAAACGATTGAAGATGACGGTAAAGCCTCAAAGAGCGGCACAGGCTGCCCATTAAAGCACAGCCAATTGTTTGTTTCGGAGGTCGGTCACCAGCATTAACCCGGGAGCGTGCGTAATCGCAAACGGCAGCTTCGCCGCTGCGATCACCGCCTGCGGGGTCACGCCGCACGCCCAGAACACGGGGATCTCGTCGGCCTCCACCGGAACCGCATCGCCGTAGTCGGGTTTTGCGATATCCTCGATCCCGATCGAATGCGGATGGCCGAGATGAACCGGCGCGCCATGCACCGCGGGAAAGCGCGAGGTGATCTGCACCGCGCGGATCGCATCCTTAGGCTTGAAGGGGCGCATCGACACCACCATCGGACCCGCGAACGGCGCCGACGGCTGGCACTCGATATTGGTGCGATACATCGGCACCCGCACCTTGCGCTCAATGTGGCGGATCGGCAGGTCGTCGGCCATCAGCGCTTCCTCGAACGAAAACGAGCAACCGAGCACGAACGCCACCAGATCGTCGCGCCAATGCGCCATGATGTCGGTCGGTTCCTCCACCACCTCGCCATCGCGCCAGACGCGGTAGCGTGGCAGGTCGGTGCGAATGTCGAGGTCGATCCCGAGCGAGGGAATGCGGGGGTCGCCGACATCGGACATGCCGATGATCGGACAGGGCTTGGGGTTGAGCTGGCAAAACCGGTGAAACGACGCCGCGAGCCTTTCCGGCAGGATCGCGAGATTGCCCTGGACAAAGCCGTTGGCGATTCCGGACGTGGTCTCGGCCATGCCGGCGCGGCAGGCATGCCGGGCCGCCACGCTGGGTGACAGGTCAGCCGCGGTGGGCTCGGACATCCGTTCCGTTCTGGCCAAGCTGGTCATCGATGATCCCGCTTCTATTTGCTCGACAGGGAATGGCGCATACGGCTAGCATAATGTCTAATCGTTGTTTTTAATCAAGATGGATAAATAAAATTTATCGATCTGTGGACTTTGGATGCATGACCGATTTCAAGGCAATCGAGACCTTCATGTGGGTGGTGACACTCGGCAGCTTCCGCGGCGCCGCCCAGAAGCTCAACACCACCCAGCCCGCGATCTCGCAACGGATCGCCCAGCTCGAGCGCGAGGTCGGGGTCAGGCTGCTGCAGCGCGACCGGCGCATGGTGCTGCCGACGCCGAGCGGCCGGCAGATGATGGTCTATGCCGAGAAGCTGATCGGCCTGCGCTCGGAAATGCTCGCGGTGGTCGGCGACCGCTCGGCGATGCATGGCGTGCTGCGGCTGGGCGTGGCCGAGACCATCGTCCACACCTGGCTGTCGCAACTGGTCAAGAGCGTCAACCGCGCCTATCCCAACCTCTCGCTCGAAATTGAGGTCGACATCACCTCGAATTTGCGCAACCGGCTGCTGGCGCAAGAAATCGAACTCGCCTTCCTGCTCGGACCGCTGACCGCTCCGACCGTCAGCAACAGGGTGCTGTGCGACTATCCCGTGGGCTTCCTCGCCAGTCCTTCGCTCGGCCTCGGCCAGCGCAGGCTGACGGTGCAGGATCTCGCGAAATTTCCGATCATCACCTTTCCGCGCAAGACCCAGCCTTACGAGATCGTGCGCTCGCTGTTCAACCGCCCCGGCCTGCCGCCGATGCGGCTGCACGCCTCGGCTTCGCTCGCGACCGTCATCCACATGGCGATCGAGGGCCTCGGCATTGCCGTGATTCCGACCGCGATCGTCGAAAACGAAATGGCCGACGGAAGGCTGCAATTGCTGTCGACCAATCTGCAGATTCCGCCGCTGACGTTTTCGGCGAGCTGGCTGGCTTCGCCCGACACCGTCGCGGTCGAACGCGTGGCCGAACTCGCCGCCAAGCTGGCGCAGGGCAGCGTTGTCATTGACGCGCCGCCGCCGGCGCGTCATTGAAAATGATCATCTGCGCACCATCGGCTTTCGGAACAGCTCCATGACCAAAATCGCGTCCAACCTGCAAATCGATTCCGCCCGGCTGTGGGATACGATCCATGAAACCGCGAAATTCGGCGCCACGCCGAAAGGCGGCGTTCGGCGGCTGACGCTCGGTCCCGAGGACAAGCAGGTGCGCGACTGGTTCCGCAACGCCTGCGAGGCCGCCGGTCTCGAGGTGCATATCGACGCGCTCGGCTCGATGTTCGCCCTTCGCAAGGGCCGCGACATGTCGAAGCCGCCGGTGGGCCTCGGCTCGCACCTCGATACCCAGCCTACGGGAGGCAAGTTCGACGGCGTGCTCGGCACGCTTGCCGCGCTCGAGGTGGTCCGCACGCTCAACGATGCCGGAATCGAGACGGAAACGCCGCTCTGCATCGTCAACTGGACCAACGAGGAAGGCTCGCGCTTCGCGCCGGCGACGATGGCGTCGGCGGCCTACGCCGGCGACTACAGCACCGAAGGCATCCTGGTGCGGACGGATGCGGCCGGAATCAGCGTCGGCGAGGCGCTCGACAGCATCGGCTATCGCGGCGATGAGGCCGTGGGGCTGCGCAAGCTCGGCGCCTTCGTCGAACTGCATATCGAGCAGGGACCACTGCTGGAGGCCGAGAACAAGACCATCGGCGTGGTCGATCGCGGCCAGGGCATCGTCTGGTATGACGGCAAGATCACCGGATTCGAAAGCCATGCCGGCACCACGCCGATGCCGCTGCGCCGCGACGCGCTGGCGGCGCTGTCCGAAGTGGTGCTGGCGGTGGAAAGGATCGCCACGGCCCATGGACCGAACGCGGTCGGCACCGTCGGCGAGACCGTGATCGCAGCACCCTCGCGCAACGTGATCCCCGGCGAGGTCGCCTTCACCGTCGATATCCGCAGCCCCGCATCCGAAACGCTCGATGCCATCGACAGGGATCTGCGCAGCGCCATCGCCGAGATCGCCTCAAGGCGCAGGGTGGACATCGCGTTCGAGGCGATCTGGCGCAAGCCGCCGACGATCTTCAACGCCAGGCTGGTCGACGCGGTCGAGAACGCCACCAAATCGCTCGGCTACAGCTATCGCCGCATCACCTCCGGCGCAGGGCACGATGCCTGCAACCTCGCCAATGTCGTTCCCGCAGCGATGATCTTCGTCCCCTGCAAGGACGGCGTCAGCCATAACGAACTGGAGGACGCGACGCAGGCCGATTGCACCGCCGGCGCCAACGCGCTGATGCACACCGTGCTGGCGCTTGCTGGCGTTGCTTCTTAAAGCGTCTTCAAGCGAAGTGGATACCGGTTCGCGTCAAGAAAACGCGTCAAAATGAAGCCAATAACGGAGGATTCATGCGCGGAGTATTCCTCGACGCCAACGAGGCGCTGGCCGTCATCTTCGAGCGGCTGGAAAAACCCGGCGATCCCAAGGTGCGGATTCATCGCGATCCCGACATCACGCCGGACCAGTGGCCGAAAATCCTCGACGGCGCGGAAATCGCGGTCGTCGATCACACCGCGCTGCCGACGGAGATCGCACGCCAATGCACCGGGCTGAAGCACGTGGTGTTTCTCGGCACCGGCGCGCGTAGCTACATGAATCCGGAGGAGCTTGGCGAGCTCGGCATCGAGGTTCATCTGATCAAGGGTTACGGCGACACGGCGGTCGCCGAATGCGCCATCGCGCTGATGTGGGCGGCGGCGCGCGGCATCGCGCAGATGGACCGCGAGATGCGCGCCGGCAACTGGCTGCGCGAGGACGGCATGCAGCTGACCGGCAAGACGCTCGGCCTGATCGGGTTTGGGGGCATCGCCGCCGAAGTCGCGCGCATCGCGCTTGGCAGCGGCATGAAGGTGATCGCCTGGAACCGGTCGCCGAAACGTTTTGCCGGCGTCGACTTCGTCGCGTTGGAAAAGCTGCTGGCAGAGAGCGACGTCGTCTCCCTGCACCTGTTGCTGAACGACGAAACCCGCGGCTTTCTCTCCGAAAAGCACATCGCCGCGATGAAACCGGGCGTCATCCTCGTCAACACCGCACGCGCCGCAATGATCGATGAAGCCGCAATGATCGATGCGCTGAAATCGGGCCATATCCGCCACGCCGGTCTCGACGTCTTCAACACCGAGCCGCTGCCCAAGGATCATGCACTGACGAAATTGCCGAACGTCACGCTGTCGGCGCATTCGGCGTTCCGCACGCCGGAGGCGAGCGAGAATCTGATTGGTGCAGCGTGGGAGCATTGCCGACGGATTGCGAAGGGCTGAGACAAACTCCACCGTCATCCTGAGGTGCGCGCTCTTGCGCGCCCCGAAGGATGGCCGCAATCACCGTCGCCAGTCATCCTTCGAGGCTCGCCAAGAGGCTCGCACCTCAGGATGACGGAAACAGCTTCCTATTCCACCATCTCCGCCACCGCCTTGCCGCAGGCGGTCGTATCGGCGTTGCCGCCGAGGTCGCGGGTGCGCAGCGTGCGCTCACCCAGCGTGCGTTCGATCGCGGACACGATCGCCGCCGCCGCGCTCTTCTCGCCGAGATGCTCCAGCATCATCGCGCCGGACCAGATCATGCCGATGGGATTGGCGATGCCCTGCCCCGCGATGTCGGGGGCCGAGCCATGCACCGGCTCGAACACCGACGGGAAATTGCCTTCCGGGTTGATATTGCCCGACGGCGCGATACCGATGGTCCCGGTGCACGCCGGTCCCAAATCGGAAAGGATGTCGCCGAACAGATTGGAGCCGACGACCACGTCGAACCAGTCCGGATGCAGGACGAAATTCGCCGTCAGGATGTCGATGTGGTACTTGTCCCACTTCACGCCGGGATATTTCTTCGCCATCGCCTCCACGCGCTCGTCCCAGTAGG
>JBAUUA010000156.1:0-3269 GCA_049582465.1 Bradyrhizobium sp.
ATTTATTGGGGTGTTGTCTCGGGATTCGGGCCGGGCATCGGCGCCGCTTCCTTTGAAGCCCTCATGCCGGCACCGGCCAAGCGGCTGGCATCGCTCGAAGCTTTGCGAGCTTCCTCAGGTTCTGAGCGGTGGCCGCGAGTAGGAACTCGTCCCGCGCGCCGCTTGGACCGCGCAACCTGAGGCGACCGAGTCTGAGGATGCGCTTGAGATGGGCGAACAGCATCTCGATCTTCTTCCGGCGATGACGCGAACGCTCGTAGGCCGGCGTATTTTCCAGACTTCGGGCGACAGCGCGCTCATCTTCGTCGAGGTCACGCGGTACTTTACGCTGCGGCGTGTTCGGGCAGCACTTCGCCTTGAAGGCGCAGCCTTGGCAATCAGACTTGCTCGACCGGTACAACCGCGTTCCATCCTTGGTGATGCCCGAGCGCGGCGTCGCGTAGGTTCGCCGGAACTGCACCAGCAGCTTGCCCTGCGGGCAGGTGTAGTGGTTGCGGTCGGCGTCGAACACGAAATCGGATCGGGAGAAGGTGCCGTCGGTCCGGTGGACTTGTCGAACACCGGGATGTGCGGTTCGATCTGACGCTCCTTGACCAGCCATGCCAGGTTCGCGGCCGAGCCATAGGCGCTGTCAGCGGCAAGGTGCCGGGGCTTGATGCCAAAGCGTCTGGCGGTTCGATCAATCATTGTGCGTGAGGCGCCGACCTCCGCCTGGCGGATGGCCCGGCTGGCTTCGACGTCGAGAATGACCGCATTCTCAGTATCGATCAGATAGTTTGTGGCATAGGCAAAGAAGGCGTGCCCCTTGTGGGCGCCGGTCCATTGCGCCGCCGGATCCGACGGTGAGACGAACTTTGGCTTCACCTCGCTGGCCGCACCGAAGGCAGCATCGTCCAACGTTGCCAGATACTCGCGAACGGCTCGTCCGGCATCGGCATCGAGGCCACTGACCCGCCACTGATCGCCGGGAACAGACCGCTGCTTGTTGGCGTCGGCCGCGATCAGGCTCGGACGGGGCGCCCTTGTACGGGACTGGTTTGAGCGGTGCACCCGGTTGGAAGGCAAAGAAAATGCTCTCCTCAATGCAATATCCGCACTGGATGATAGTGGGCGGCGCCATCCTCGTGGTGATCGGGTTGGTAGGTATGTTTCGAAGGAACGGGGACGAAGTGCAGGCTGATGAGCGGACGCACGAAGTCGAGGCCCCCGAAAAATAGCAATCCCATTTCGCGCGGGCGTCATTAACTCAACCGGGCCGGACGCACCACGGGCCTGCTAAAGCCCGGCTAGGGGAATTCTGGCGATCTCATTTATGTGGAGCGAACTGAGATAGGCGAAGTAAGCCGAGCAGGCCGAAGCGGCGGCCGCGAGCGCTGCGATCACCACGGAAGCGAACATGATCCAGCTCCGCCACTGGTCCTGTACGGCGGCTCTTCGTGCCATTTCGGCCTTTGCGGTGAGGTGGATGAGACTGTCAGGCCGTGTGGACAAATCCTGCGCGAGTTCGGCATGGGTCTTTTGGTGCGGTTCTTTTGCCATGCGTTAAACCTCTCAATGGTCACGCATCATATTCCTAAAGTTCTGGCTCGGCGCGGGGCATTCCAAACCGGATGAAAGGTGGCTCTTGATACGCGGGCGTTCAGGCGATGCTGCTGATCAGCTTCGCCGGTTCTCTGGAACTTTACCGGTCGCCGGGCCTTGTGAGGGCAACCGGCGGGGAGCCCATGAGCGACGACCCGGATTTTCCGAAGGCCAATCACGCGCTGCAGGTGCTGCGCCAGGCCCGTTTGTCGCGAAATGAGGCCGCGGCAATAATGCTCGCGGATCTGATCTATGAGATGGCAGGCACAGGCTTGCGGACCCCTGAAATAGAAGGAGCTCGTCAGGCTGCATGGGTCGCAATTTCCGCCTTGGTGAAAACTCTCAAAGAAGAAGGGTTTGCCCCGCGGGACCTTTGGAAGGCCGCGTTTGGAGCGACGGAAAGCTGGATAGAATTACTCGACTAGGCGTACTTGCCCCTGGCTGATCGGTTTGCGGGAACAACCGTGAGCAATGGCGACGATGCTGGCTTTGAAGGTGGTGCCAACAGCTTCGCGGTGATGCGCGACACATTTCCAAAGCGCTGTTGGGAGCGGTCAACAGGAACACGTTGGCGCGGCGTGCGCGCGGTCGCGGCCTCGTCCTCGATCAAAACCATTTTTAGCCCGAGCGTGACGAGCACAATTTCAAGGGAAATGAGGCCCATGCGTTTGGTTTTTTTACCTGTGCCCACGCTGAGGAGTTTTCCAAAATATCCGGGGCGAGGCCTGATAATCTATCAGCCTCTGCGCGCGAAAGATCGAGCTCCTCAGCGCGAGCCCGGCAGGTCTCAATCAATGTGTTATAGTCGCTGAAAGAGCGGCCGAGTTTTGCGGGGACCGGAACGGCGGCGGGCGACGGAGCTTGGCAGGGCGGCTTTGGTTCTCGCTTTTTCTTTTCGCGCGCAACCTTGGAACCCTCCATGTTCGGCGATATTCCCCAGACAGGCTTTCGGCCTGGGCGCCGAACGCGCTTCGTTTTTGCGTCCGCATTGACGCGAAACGTGGCTTGCTCCGAAATCTCGTCGAGGCCTCTGAGCACGTCCATGCTCAGCTCTCCGTGGCGATGGTTGCGGGCCGCAGCTTCTCGCGCGTGTCCGCGAAGCTAACCACCTTGGCGGCTGCTTCCTCCGCGGCTTGCCGGCGACAGGCATAAACCAGTGTCTCAAATGGATCGCCGGTCAGCATCGCCCCGGTCGCTGCTCGTAGGTAGGCGGCTTGGTCGGCGATGAGCATGGGTTTTCTCTGACGATCAGCTCGTCGCCACCGGCGTATAGGTCCACGTTCCCGGCGGGCGAAATGAATCATCTCCCGCGACATCCATGAGGAAATCGGGCCGCCACAGTCCAGGCACGCTCGGCACATGCTTTTCTGGCGCACCCGACACGATTCGGACGTGTGACCTTTTGCCTTTCGGACCTTGCTCCTACCCCTCCCCAGCCCCTCACAGGGACGTTGCCGAATGCAGGGTAATCGCCAAATGAGCCGGTAACGCACCCGTAGCTCAGCTGGCGACGCGCTTGCGGCCTTCTCTGCCGCTTTGCGGGCGACGTATTCCCGCAAGGCGGCAGCGCCCGTCGGCTTCTTTGTCGACGCCTTTGCGCGTATCGCCTCCAGCGTTTGGCGGTGCTGGAGAGGCGGATCAGTTCGTCGTTGTCAACCGCTTCGCCGCTGACCATCGCCGCCTGAAGC
>JBAUUA010000157.1:0-2944 GCA_049582465.1 Bradyrhizobium sp.
CCAGCGCACCATCCGGACCGGACGCTTGCGCGGCTGTTCCACGATCGGCTTGCCTGCGATCTTGGGTTCCGTTGCGATGTTCATGTCATGCACCTTCTGCAGCTATCTTCTGCTCGAAATCATCCGACAATTCGCGGTCAAGATGCGAGGCAATGGCGGTTTCGTTCAAGCCAATGCCACGGAGAATGAATTCACAAAGCTGCCGCTCGAGATCGGCGGACTTGCCGTAGGACAGGCACGGCACGGACGGCAGCCGCGCCAGCGCCGTCATCACCAGGGTGTGATGAGCAAACCAGAACAGATCCAGCGGCTCGCTCGCGGTCCGTGTTGCGTCCCCTGCCGCCACCGCCCGATCGAGCGACGCCGCGAATACGGGTCCGATCAGATTTCCGATCTTCTCATAGAGCAGCCGCGCAAATTCTCCGTCGTCGAGGTGGCTGGTAACCATCAGCCGGAGCCGCTGGGCCTCTTCCTGATCGGGTGCCGCCACGACCTCCTGGAAATGACGGACCATGCAGCGAATCAGCACGACCAGCGTCTCGGTCGAAGGCTCTAGTCCCAACAGCCGGTTCAGGCCCGGATCGGCCTCGCATTCTTCTGCAAGGATTTCCGCATACAGCGCCGATTTGGTCGGAAAGTGCTTGAACAGCAAGCCTTCCGAAATCGAGGCCGCCGCCGCGACGCTTTTAGTCGTCGTGCCGGCGAAGCCATGGCGGGCAAAGCAACGCTTGGCGGCGCTGAGGATCAGCTGCCGGCGCAAGTCGCCAGTCATTCGCAAAGTGCTCATGTTGTGAGTAAGCACTCACCTTAACAAATGTCAACAAATATGCTGCGCCGCACACGTTCACGTAAACGTTAGATCGGACTGAATCCGAGCGATCCGCGGATCCGGTTCACGATGAAAGTACCGTCGCGGCTGGACAGCACCCGCTCGAGATTGGCGCTATCGATCTTGACGCTCGCAAAGCGCGGCCCGCTGGCCGTGTCCTGCATCGAAGCCGCAAAAGCCTCGATCTCGGCCATGGTCGCCATCGCGCGGGCATCCGCGATCCCGCACGATTTTGCCACGCCGACGAGGTCGACGGTGGCTGCGGTGTGGCTCGCCTGCCCGCCGGTCTCGCCATAGACCTCGTTGTCCAGCACCACGATGGTAAGATTGGCGGGCTTCTGCAGGCCGACGGTGGCGAGGCTTCCCATCCCCATCAGCATCTCCCCGTCACCGGTGATGACGACCACGGGCAGCTTCGGCTGCGCCAGCGCAATGCCGAGGCCGATCATGACCGCGCCGCCCATGGCGCCCCATAGATAAAAGTTGCGGTCGTGATCGCCGGCCGCGGCGATATCGTAGGTCGAGGCGCCCAGTCCGCCGACGACGATGGCATTCTTGCGGTCCGCCAGCAGTCCGGAGACGACGGCACGGCGATCGAGAAGATTGGCTTTGCTCATTTGGTGAAGACCTTTGCCCCGATCAGGCGCTGCGACAGGAGAACGGCGGTCGGCGTGCAGGCGTTGTAGGCCTGCCCCGCCCCGGCCTCGACGACCTCGCGCACCTCGTCCGGATGAGAGGCGCGCAGCACCTTGATGCCGCACAACTCGAAGACGCCCTGCGTGGTCGATCCCATCGGCACCTGCCACGGATTGAACTCGCCCCATTCGCCGCGCATCGTCACCAGCGTCAGGAACGGAAGGCGGAAGATCTGGGTCAGCGACAGCATGTTGACGCAATTGCCGACACCGCTCGACTGCATCAGCAGCACGCCGCGCTGGCCGCCGGCCCAGGCGCCGGCCAACAGCGCCACGCCTTCCTCCTCCGTCGTCAGCGGAATCCCCCGCATCGAGGATGAGCCGAGCACGCGTTCGATCAGCTGCGAATGCCCGGCATCCGGCACGTAAGGCACCTGCCGGACCTCGAAGCGCTGCAATATCTTGAAGATCTCCTCGGGCCAGGAGGGCGCAGTCTCGGTGGCTTCGGTGCGGGCGTGCATTTTCATTTCCAGTGGGTTAGGCGAGACTGTATTCAGGTGCGAGACTTTAGTGTCTGAGCCGGTTTCGGAAAGAGCAAAAACGGCATATCGGTCTCCCCAAAGAGTATGGCAGCATGATTGCGAACGCGCGAGAGCTGGCGGCCCATTTCGACATCGAGAAGCTGACGGCGGAATTCTATGCCGACCCCTACCCGGTTTATCGTGCACTGCGGGAGCATGAGCCGGTCAAGCGCATGCCCAACGGCTCCTGGTTCCTGACGCGCTACGACGATCTGGTCAGCGCCTACAAGAACACCAAAGTGTTCAGCTCCGACAAGAAGAGGGAGTTCGCGCCCAAATATGGCTCGTCCCTGCTCTACGAGCACCACACCACGAGCCTCGTCTTCAACGATCCGCCGGCGCATACGCGGGTGCGGCGGCTGATCATGGGCGCGCTGTCGCCGCGCGCCATTGCGGAAATGGAGCCTTATCTGATCGCGCTGGTCGACCGGCTGCTCGATGGCCTTGCCGCCAAGCAAAATGTCGATCTGATCGACGATTTTGCATCCGCGATTCCTATTGAAGTGATCGGCAATCTGCTCGACGTGCCGCGCGACGAGCGCGAACCCTTGCGCGACTGGTCGCTGGCAATCCTCGGCGCGCTCGAGCCCGTGATCTCGACGGAAGCCTTTGCCCGCGGCAACGCGGCGGTGAAAGATTTTCTTGGATATCTGGAGACCCTGGTGGCGCGGCGTCGCGCCAAGCCCGGCAATCCCGATCGCGACGTGCTGACGCGGCTGATCCAGGGCGAAGAAAACGGCGAGCGGCTGACGGAAAAGGAATTGCTGCACAACTGCATCTTCCTGCTCAACGCCGGCCACGAGACCAGCACCAACTTGATCGGCAACGCCGTGGACCTCCTGCTCCGTCATCCCGACGCGATGCGCGATCTTGCCGCCCACCCGGAGGCGATCGGCACC
>JBAUUA010000158.1:0-11268 GCA_049582465.1 Bradyrhizobium sp.
ACCTTCAACGACGGCCATCCCTCCTCGTCCAGGCTCGACCTGTTCGAATCCTTCAGCCGGCGCATCATCGACCAGGTGAAGTCGAACGAAGACCTCTGGGAATCCACGGCGATCCTGGTCACCGTGGATGAGGGTGGCGGCTATTACGACTCCGGTTACGTGCAGCCGGTCGACTATTTCGGCGACGGTACGCGCATCCCGATGATCGTCGTGTCGAAATATTCGCAAGGCGGCCACGTGGCGCATGAATATTCCGATCATGCCTCGATCGTGAAATTCATCGAGCGCAACTGGCAATTGCCCAAGCTGTCGGCCCGGACCCGCGACAACCTGCCGAACCCGAAGACCTCGGATGACAATCCGTATGTGCCGCAGAACCGGCCGGCGATCGGCGATCTCTGGGGCAATTTCTCCTTCGCGGATCACGACGACGGCCACGACCACGATCACGATCATCACTGACGATCCCGGCACCGCCGGATCGTTGGCGAGATGACTTCAAAGAAACCGAGAAGGCCGGACACCCGTCCGGCCTTCTCACCTTGTCGAGGGAGTGACCATTTGCCCAGCGTTGCCCAGCCCCGAGCTAGCTCAGCTTCCATAAACGAGGCGCGGCGCGCCTTCGCCAATGGAGATGTGTCGACGGCGGAGCGGATTTGCGCGGAGCTGGTGGCGCGCACGCCGGAGGACGGAACCGCCTGGTCGCTTCTGACGGAAACCGCGCTGCAGCGAGGCCGGCCCGATGCCGCCATCGTCTGCGCCGATCGCGCGGTCGCCCTGCTGCCGAAGGATCCGATTCCGCTCATCCTGCGGGCAAAATGCCTGATTGTTTCCGGCGAGGCGCGCCGCGCCTTCGAGGCCGCCGAAGCTGCGTCGAAAATTGTCGGCAACGCCGTCGAAGCGCAGGACGCGCTGGGTGCGATCTTCGGCCTGTTGGGCCTGCATAAAAGGGCGAAAGAATTCTTCCTGCGCACGGTCGCTGCCCGTCCCGATGTGCCGCAGTATCTGTTCAATCTCGCCGCGACCGAGCGGATGACCGGGGCGCTGAAGGAGGCGGAAGCGCATTGCGACACCGCCATCGCGCTCGACCCTCGCTATGGACTTGCACACTATTTGCGCTCGGGCCTGCGCATCCAGACCCCCGATCGCAACCATATCGGGGAGATGGAAGCGCTGATCCGTGAACGCCGGCTGGCGCAGCCCAGCGAGGTCATGCTGCGCTTCGCGCTCGGCAAGGAGTGCGAGGACCTGGACCTGCACGAGCGCGCCTTCGATCATGTCGAAGCCGGCTGCGACCTGCAGCACCGCTCGACCCCGCACGATCGTGCCGCGGGGATAGCGGAGATCGATCGGATCATCCGCACCCACACCCGAAGCTGGATCAATTCTGCGCCGCCGGGTTATTCGGCCGTCGCCCCGGTGTTCGTCGCAGGACTCCCGCGCACCGGCACCACGCTGGTCGAGCGGATCATCGCCAGCCATTCCGCGATGAGCTCGGTCGGAGAAACCGGCGCGTTCGCCGTCGAGATGAGCCGCGCCATGAAGGATACCGCGACCCGGGCCGATCCGGCCGCGATCGGCAGACGTTATGTCGATTCAGCCACCGCGTTCCGCGAGCTGGAAAATGTCCGCTTCGTCGACAAAACCCTGCAGAATTACCTCTATTGCGGCCTCATTCACGCGGCGCTGCCGGCAGCCAGGATCATCCTGCTCCAGCGTCATCCGCTGGACGCGTGCTGGGCCATCTACAAGGCCCACTTTCAAGGCAAGTTCTCGTTCTCGTACCACCAGATCGAACTGGCGGAATATTATCTGGCTTATCGCCGCCTCACCCGGCATTGGCGGGCGACCTTGCCGCCGGAGGTGTTGCTGGAGATCAATTACGAGGACATCGTCAGGGATCAGGTGGCGGCGAGCCGGCGTCTGATCGGCTTTGTCGGACTTCCCTGGGACGACGAGGTATTGCGGTTCCACGAAAGCCCGGCGCCATCCGCGACCGCTAGCGCCGTTCAGGTGCGCCGGCCGATTTATTCGTCGTCGGTCGGCAAATGGCGGCACCATGCCGAGCGGCTCGCGCCGCTGCGCGCCCGGCTGGCGCGCGAGATTCCGGAAGCGGAATTGGCGTGAGGCCGCTGCGGCCGAGGACTTTGGCCGGTCAGCTTAACCCCAACCCCACATCCCTGAGCCGGCCTGCCAGCCACGCCGACAGCGGCCCGTCGATCACGCCGCCGACATAGACGTCGGAGACGACGCTCTTCTTGCCCAGCACGAGATAGAGCCCGATCCAGTAGGCGAACCACAGATGCGGATCGGTCATTGCCCGCAGCTTGTGCCGGTCGTGCTCCGCCGGCTGATGATTGGCCGCCTTGCGCACTTCGACCGCGAGCAGATTGTTGGGGATATCGCGCTGGTGCACGACGATGTCGGGATAGATCGATTTCGCCAGATGGTCGTCGGTCGAGACGATGGTGCCGTGCGGCAGCCGCAAGGTGCGCTCGCCCAGACGGTCGTAATCGCAATCGACCTGCCAGCCCGGAAAATGCTTTTCCAGATGCACCGCCAGCCGGTGCGTCAGCGTGCGCTCGCCGAGATCATGCTCCAGCAGCCAGGTCTCGTGCGCGTAAAAATCCCGGAGTGCGGCGACGACCTTGTTGAGTTCGGTTTGCATCTGACCTCCGACGAAACACCCCGATCCTAACCGGAAATGCCTCGAACTCTTTTCAGACTCTCTCTCTAATTTTTCTAAATGGCTTTTTTATCTCGTCATGGCCGGGCACGGCCGTCCGAAGGACGGCGCCGCTTCCGCTCGCCGATGACCCGGCCATCGACGTCTTTCTTCGTTGCCGTTGCAAAGGCAGGGATGCCCGGGTCTAGCCCGGGCATGCCGGACCTTGAAGCGTCGCCAAGGTCCGGCAATCGTCCTCACATCCGCACTTCGATCAGCCGCGGTCCCTTTTCCGGCATCGCTTCCGACAGTGCGGCGACGAGTTCATCGGCCGTGGTGACCGCGCGGCCGGGAACGCCCATGCCCTTGGCGAGCGCGACGAAGTCGAGCGTCGGGCGGTCGATCTTGAGCATGTCCTGGGCGCGCTGGCCGGGCTCGCCGGCGCCAACGCCGTCGAATTCGCCGCGCAGGATTTGATAGATGCGGTTGGCGAACAC
The DNA here is from genome assembly GCA_049582465.1 of Bradyrhizobium sp. Classification (GTDB taxonomy): domain Bacteria; phylum Pseudomonadota; class Alphaproteobacteria; order Rhizobiales; family Xanthobacteraceae; genus Bradyrhizobium. Next base: position 3,163 of record JBAUUA010000158.1, read on the forward strand.
GATGGTGGTGACGTTGAGGCCTTCGCGCGCCTGGGTCCACAGCGATTGCAGCGTGTACATCGCGCTGCCGTCGCCGACCATGCAGATCACCTTGCGGTCCGGGCAGGCCACCGCGGCCCCGGTCGCCACCGGCGTGGAAAACCCGATCGAGCCGCCCATGTTCTGCAGCCAGTCGTGCGGCGCGGCCGCCGCCGTCGGCGGAAAGAAGCCACGCCCGGTGGTGATGGATTCGTCGACCACGATGGCGTTTTCCGGGATCGCCATCGCGATCGCCTGCGCGATGGAGGCGTGCGTGAGCGCGCCCGTGGGTTTTGCCAGCTCGACCAGGGCCTGCGGCTTGGCGTCGGAAGGCTTGGCGCCGAGCGCGGAGGCCAGCGCCTCGAGGGCTGCGACCGAATTCTCGCCGCCCGAGGTCATGCGGTGGACCTCGCAGCCCTCCGGCTTCAGCAGGCTCGGCTTGTTCGGATAGGCGAAGAACGCCACGGGATCGTTGGCCTCGACCAGCACGATATGCTTGAAATCCTTCAGGATCGGCAGCGCCTGCTCGATCACGTAGGGTATCCGGTCGATCGAGAAGCGGCCCCTGCCGCGCGCCATGCGCGGATTATAGGTCTGGCCCATCACTTTGCAGCCGGTCTTCCCCGATATCTGCGCCGCCAGCGCCAGCCCCTGCTCGGTCAGCGCGCTGCCGGTGAGCAGCAGCAGCGTCTGCGCGCCGCCGCGCAGCACTTTGGCGGCGTTGTCCACCGCCTGCGACGAATAGCTGGCGCGCTGGGATTCCGCCGGCACTTGCGCGATGCCGTCGGCTTCGTTCCAGGCGGTGTCGGCGGGCAGGATCAGGGTGGCGATCTGCGGCGGGGAGCTCTTGGCGGCGGCGATGGCGGCGGCGCCGTCCCTGGCGACCGATTTGGCATCCGGCGAGGTCCGCACCCAGGCCGACATCGGCCGCGCCAGGCCCTCGATATCGGAGGTCAGCGGTGCGTTGTAGCCGATGTGATAGACCGCATGCTGGCCGACGATGTTGACGATTCCGGAATTCGCCTTCTTGGCGTTGTGCAGGTTGGCGAGCCCATTGGCGAGGCCGGGACCCAGATGCAGCAGCGTCGAGGCCGGCGAGCCCTTCATGCGGAAATAGCCGTCGGCGGCACCGGTCACCACGCCCTCGAACAGGCCGAGCACGCAGCGCATGCCCTCGACCCGGTCCAGCGCCGCGACAAAATGCATCTCGGAGGTGCCGGGATTGGCGAAGCAGACATCAACGCCGCCCGCCACCAGGGTCCGCACCAGACTTTCCGCACCGTTCATTTCATTCCACTCCCGTTCGCGAGGCTCTTTTGAATGTCAGGGCAGATCAATCATTCCTTGCGCCTTTCGTCAAAGGGTTCCCGGGCATTGCTGGTATCGCGGCAATGGTTGCTTTCTTGACCGCGGCCATCGAAAATCGGCGGCTCACGGCCTCGTTGCTTGCGGAATCGCTGCTTGTATGGCCTGCTTTCGCGGTAATCGATTTTATTTGCGGGGAATGAAGATGATCCGGGTTTTTGCTTTGCTGTTTGCGGCGGTGACGCTCCTGGCCGGCGGCGGCCACGCTCAGGCCGAGAGCGCCGACTCCCGCGATTTCATGGGATTCGGTCCCAGTTTCTTCGGCTCCGGCGCGAGCCCTATTCCGCGCACCACGGTGAGTTTCAGCAGCCAATATGCGCCCGGCACCATCGTGATAAACACCGCAGAGCGGCGGCTGTACCTCGTGCTGCCCAACGGCCAGGCGCTGCGCTACGGCATCGGCGTCGGCCGCGACGGCTTCCGCTGGGGCGGGGTGCATCGCATCTCCGCCAAGAAGGAATGGCCGAGCTGGACGCCGCCCTCGCAGATGCTGGCGCGCCGGCCCGATCTGCCGCGCCACATGGCCGGCGGCATCGACAATCCGCTCGGCGCGCGCGCCATGTATCTGGGCTCGACGCTGTATCGCATCCACGGTTCCAACGAGCCGGAGACGATCGGCCAGGCGGTATCCTCCGGATGCTTCCGCATGACCAATGACGACGTGAAGGATCTCTACGATCGCGTTTCCGTCGGAACCACCGTGGTCGTGAAGAACTAGGCAAGTACGCCGCGTCGGAGCCGCAATCGTCGTCGTCCCTGTGAACTCAGGAGACCCATACGCCGCGGCGGTCGTTGAGAGAAACGGTGCCTGACGCCTTTCGCGCAACAACTCAAGCCTGTGGTTATGGGTCCCTGCTTTCGCAGGGACGACGGTGTTGGTATTGTTCGTAATGAGCCGCCCCCCACATTTTGCGATTCTCCCGGCCGTTTTGCTGACCATCGCGTGCGGCAGCGCCGCCTGGCAGCCGGCCGCGTCGGCCGAAATCCCCGCCATCGCCTCGCGCCAGCATGCCGAGAAGAAGGCCTTCACCGACGCCGAGATCACGGAAGGATTCTTCAAGACCGCCTTCGGCGCCGAATATCATCTGGCCGGCCGGGTCGACCGCATCCGGAAATACGACATGCCGGTGCGGGTGTTCGCCGACGGCAATCGCCCCGACCGCAAGACGCAGCTTGCAAAGGTCGTCGCCGACATCGCGCAAAAGGTCCAGCATCTCGACATCGCGATGGCTGACAACAGCGACAGCGCCAATGTCGTCGTCAAGCTGGTGCGCGACCGCGACCTCTATCGCACCATCACGAGCTTCTACGGCAGCGAACGCGCCAAGGAGATCAGGACCTCGCTCGATCCGCAATGCCTTTCGGGCTTCCGCAAGAACGAAAAATACGAGATCGAGCACTCCGACGTCATCCTCACCGTCGACAATGGCGACTTCATCTTCCTGGACTGCGCCTACGAGGAATTGCTGCAGTCGCTGGGGCCGATCAACGACACCTCTTCGGTGCCCTGGACCATGTTCAACGACAATGTGTCGATGGGATTCTTCGACGTCTACGACCAGTACATCCTCAATGTATTGTACGACCCGCGGATCAAGGCCGGCATGACCGTGGCCGAGGTCACGGCGGTGCTGCCCGACGTGCTCGCCGATGTGCGCGCCTGGGTGAGGAAAGTAAATAATCTGACGGAGTAGAATCCCACTGTCATTGCCGGGCCTGACCCGGCAATCCATCTTCTTCAAACTAATCTTTTTTCAGGATGGATGCCCGGGTCAAGCCCGGGCATGACGAACCTTGGGCGATTTGTCCGCTTACACATATTTCTCGAACAGCTCCCGGCCGATCAGCATCCGGCGAATTTCGCTGGTGCCGGCGCCGATCTCGTAGAGCTTGGCGTCGCGCAACAGCCGCCCGGTGGGATAGTCGTTGATATAGCCGTTGCCGCCGAGCAGCTGGATGGCGTCGAGCGCGCATTGGGTGGCCTTCTCGGCGGCATAGAGAATGGCGCCGGCGGCGTCCTCGCGCGTGGTCTCGCCGCGGTCGCAGGCCTTCGCCACCGCGTAGACATAGGCGCGCGAAGCGTTCATCGTGGTGTACATGTCGGCGATCTTGCCCTGCACCAGCTGGAAGGTGCCGATCGGCTGGCCGAACTGCTTGCGCTCGTGCACGTAAGGCAGCACCACGTCCATGCAGGCCTGCATGATGCCGAGCGGCCCCGCCGCCAGCACCGCGCGCTCATAATCGAGGCCCGACATCAGCACGTTGACGCCGCGGCCGACCTGGCTCAGCACGTTCTCTTCCGGCACCTCGCAATTCTCGAACACCAGCTCGCAGGTATCGGAGCCGCGCATGCCGAGCTTGTCGAGCTTCTGGGCCGTGGAAAATCCCTTCATGCCCTTTTCGATGATGAAGGCGGTGATGCCTTTCGGGCCGGCCGCGGCGTCGGTCTTGGCATAGACCACCAGCGTATCGGCGACGGGACCGTTGGTGATCCACATCTTGCTGCCGTTGATGACGAAGCGGTCGCCCCTCTTCTCGGCGCGCGTCGCCATCGAGACCACGTCGGAGCCCGCATTGGGCTCCGACATCGCCAGCGATCCGACATGCTCGCCGGAAATCAGCTTCGGCAGATATTTGCGCTTTTGCGCCTCGCTGCCGTTGCGGCGGATCTGGTTGACGCAGAGATTGGAATGCGCGCCGTAGGAAAGGCCGACCGAAGCCGACGCGCGCGAGATTTCCTCGACCGCAATACAATGCTCGAGATAGCCGAGCCCGGAGCCGCCATACTCCTCCTCCACGGTAATGCCGTGCAGGCCCAGCGCGCCGATCTTCGGCCAGAGATCCCTCGGGAACTGATTGCTCTTGTCGATCTCGGCCGCACGCGGCGCGATCTCGTTGCTGGAGAAATCCTGCACGGTTTCCCTGATGGCGTCGGCGGTCTCGCCGAGATCGAAATTGAACATCCGTTGCGCGTTGGGGATCATGGTGGGATGGCCTCCGGGCAAATAAAGCTGCTTTCTCGGCTACAGCCTTAATCTCTGCAAATAGGCTTGTCACGGGCCGAAGATGCCGGGAATGGAGGGCTCGAGCCGTATACCAGGGGAGCGGTACCCGCTGCGGCCAAATGCTTCAAACTCTCCCTTGCTCTGACGCGAGCAACGGGCTGTAATTCGCTCAAACGACCACCCTCCGGACATCACCAGGAGGGGGCAATCCAGGGAGCTGCCCGATGCACGGGACGATCGATTCCGCCCAGACCATCAACCAGAAGGCCGCGCGGGAGATGGCCCAGTCGATCCCGCTCGAGCAGTTCAATCCCGGCGATCCCGAATTGTTTCGCTCCGATGCGTTCTGGCCGTATTTCGACCGGCTGCGCAAGGAAGACCCCGTGCATTACTGCAAGGACTCGATGTTCGGTCCGTATTGGTCGGTGACCAGATACAACGACATCATGGACATCGAGACCAATCATGCGGTGTTCTCCTCGGCCTCTTCGCTCGGCGGCATCACCATCCGCGACATCGCGCCCGAACTGCGCAGCGAAAGCTTCATCGCCATGGACCAGCCGCGTCACGGCGCGCAGCGCAAGACCGTGGCGCCGATGTTCACGCCGACCCATCTCGACCAGCTGGCGATCAGCATCCGCAAGCGGGCGGTCGAATGCCTCGACAAGCTGCCGAAAGGCGATGTGTTCGACTGGGTCGATCAGGTCTCGATCGAGCTGACCACCCAGATGCTCGCGGTGCTGTTCGACTTCCCCTGGGAAGACCGCCGCATGCTGACGCGGTGGTCCGATATCGCGACCACGATTCCCGGCCCCGACGGACTGGTCCCGACCGACGAAGCCCGCCAGGCTGAACTGCTGGAATGCGCGGCCTATTTCGGCCGGCTCTGGAAAGAGAGGATCAACCAGCCACCCAAAAGCGATCTGTTGTCGATGATGGCGCACAGCGAAGCCACCCGCGACATGGACCCAAAGAACTTCCTCGGCAATCTGGTGCTGCTGATCGTCGGCGGCAACGACACCACCCGCAACACCATGACCGGCAGCATCTATGCGCTGAACAAGAATCCGGACCAGTACCGGAAGCTGAAGGAAAATCCGGCGCTAATCGACAGCTTCGTGCCGGAGGTGATCCGCTGGCAGACGCCGCTGGCGCATATGCGCCGCACCGCGCTCGCGGACTTCGAGTTCCGCGGCCGGCAGATCAAGAAGGGTGACAAGGTCGTGATGTGGTATGTCTCGGGCAACCGCGACGAAGAAGTGATCGATCGTCCCTACGAGTTCATCATTGACCGGGCGCGGCCGCGCACCCACCTCTCCTTCGGCTTCGGCATTCACCGCTGCGTCGGCTTGAGGCTGGCCGAGCTGCAGTTGAAGATCATCTGGGAGGAAATCCTTAAGCGCTTCGACAATATTGAGGTGGTCGAGGAGCCCAAGCGGGTGTATTCGAGTTTCGTGAAGGGCTATGAGACCTTGCCGGTGCGAATCACCGGCTGAGCGCCCGCCCACACCCTCGTTTTTGGACGACAAACGATGAACATCCAGACATCAGTCCGAGCCGACAAGGCCGAGCTTCTGCGCCTGGCGCGCGAGGAGGCCTATTCCACGCCGCTGAAGGATTTTCATCCGGGTGCGCCGCGGCTGTTCCAGAACGACACGCTGTGGCCGTGGTTCGAGCGGCTGCGCAAGGAAGAGCCGGTGCATTACTGCACCAACTCGCCGATCGAACCCTATTGGTCTGTCACCAAATATAACGACATCATGCATGTCGACACCAATCACGGCATCTTCTCGTCCGACGTCTCGCTCGGCGGCATCTCGATCCGCGACGTGCCGCCGGGCTACGACTGGCCGAGCTTCATCGCGATGGACCAGCCGCGGCATGCCGAGCAGCGCAAGACCGTCTCTCCGATGTTCACGCCGACGCATCTTGACGAACTCGCGGTCCTGATCCGCGCACGCACGGCCAAGGTGCTCGACGGTCTGCCCCGCAACGAGACCTTCAATTTCGTCGACCGGGTCTCGATCGAGCTCACCACCCAGATGCTGGCGACCCTGTTCGACTTCCCCTTCGAGGAGCGCCGCAAGCTGACGCGCTGGTCCGACGTCTCGACTGCCCTGCCCAAGAGCGGCGTAGTCGAATCGGCCGAGCAGCGCCGCGCCGAGATGGACGAATGCGCGGCCTATTTCTCCAAGATGTGGAACGAGCGCGTCAATTCCGAGCCGCGAAACGACCTGATTTCGATGATGGCGCATAACGACGCCACCCGCCACATGGACCCCGACAATCTGATGGGCAACATCGTGCTCCTGATCGTCGGCGGCAACGACACCACCCGCAACACCATGTCGGGCTCGGTGCTGGCCCTGAACGAACATCCCGACCAGTACGACAAGCTGCGCGCCAATCCGGCGCTGATCGATTCCATGGTGCCGGAAGTCATTCGCTGGCAGACGCCGCTTGCCCATATGCGGCGTACCGCGCTGGTCGACACCGAAATCGGCGGCAAGACGATCAAGAAGGGCGACCGGGTGGTGATGTGGTACGTCTCCGGCAACCGCGACGAAGAGGGCATCGAGAACCCCGACGCGTTCATCATCGACCGCGCCCGGCCCCGCACCCATCTGTCGTTCGGCTTCGGCATCCACCGCTGCGTCGGCATGCGGCTTGCCGAATTGCAACTGAAGATCGTCTGGCAGGAGATGCTGAAGCGCTTCGAGCGCATCGAGGTGGTGGGCGAGCCGAAGCGGGTCTATTCCAGCTTCGTGCGCGGCATCGAATCCCTGCCGGTGCGCATACCCGCATGAACAGACCGGCCTTGATCGCCGGCCTTGGCCAGCCTATCCACGGCGAAGGGTTTTAACCGCGCCGCGGGCTGCCGCGCGCCCTCGATCCACCAGCCGGGTTCAAATGACCGCAACCGAACAACACGACGATTATGCCGACATCCGTGAAGCCGTCGCCAAGCTCTGCGCGCAATTCCCCGGCGAATACTGGCGCAAGCTCGACCGCGAGATGGCCTACCCCAAGGCCTTTGTCGATGCGCTGACCGAGGCCGGCTATCTTTCGGTCCTGATCCCCGAGGAATATGGCGGCGCCGGGCTGAAACTGTCGGCGGCGGCCGCGATCCTGGAAGAGATCCAGCGGGCGGGGTGCAACGGCGGCGGCTGCCACGCCCAGATGTACACCATGGGCACGCTGCTGCGGCACGGCAGCGACGAGCAGAAGGCGAAATGGCTGCCGAAGGTCGCCACCGGCGAGTTGCGGCTGCAGGCGTTCGGCGTTACCGAGCCGACCAGCGGCACCGATACCTCCTCGCTGAAGACCTTCGCGAAGAAAGACGGCAATGGCGACTATATCGTCAACGGCCAGAAGATCTGGACCAGCCGCGCCGAATATTCCGACCTGATGATCCTGCTGGCGCGCACCACGCCGAAGGAACAATCAAAAAAGCGCACCGATGGTCTGTCGGTGTTCATCGTCGACATGAAGGCGGCGAAGGGTCACGGGCTCACGATCAGCCCGATCCGCACCCTGATGAATCACGCCACCACCGAAGTGTTCTTCACCGACATGAAGGTGCCGGCGGAGAACCTGATCGGCGAGGAAGGCAAGGGCTTTCGCTACATCCTCTCCGGCATGAATGCCGAGCGCATCCTGATCGCGTCGGAGTGCGTCGGCGACGCCAAATGGTTCATCGCCAAGGCAAGCGCCTACG
>JBAUUA010000159.1:0-9105 GCA_049582465.1 Bradyrhizobium sp.
TCAGGGGGCTCAGCATCTGCGCGATCATCATGACCGCGATGACGAGCGAGATCATCGAACTGATGCGTTCGCGGCTGTAGAGATCGCGGATGATGGCGCGGCTCACCACCATGCCGGCGGCGCCGCCCAGCGCCTGCAGGAACCGCGCCGCGATCAACTCCGGCAGGGTTTCGGCGAAGATGCAGGCCGCGCTCGCCAGCACCATCAGGCCGAGACCTGAGAGCAGCACCGGACGGCGTCCGAAGCGATCCGACAGCGGCCCCATGATGATCTGGGAGCAGGCGATGCCGACCATGTAGAGCGACACCGTCATCTGCGCGATCGAAATATCGCGGCCGAAAGCGGTGGCCAGCACCGGCAGCGCCGGCACCAGCATATAGAGCGAAATCGGCGCCACGCCTGTCATCGCGACCAGCAACAGCAGCATGATCTGGGACGTCGCGACGCCGTCCTTGCCGGCCGCCGCGTCGGGCGGTTTGCCCATCACTCCATGCATTGAGGTCCGATCCAGTCTCGTGAATCGGACTGTAGCGTGATGGCTCAGCGGGAATACGGACGTTTCGGAATGCGGCCATTCCGTTTTCGGGAGGCGGTAAAATTTCGGGAGGCGGTAGAACGCTTCCTACAGCGACAACGGCTCGGTCGCGGCGTCGAGCCACACCTTGACGGCCTCGTCGACATGCGGGCGGACCGCGTGGCGGACGCGCTCGTGGTATTCGTTGAGCCAGCTCAATTCGTCCCCGCTCAGCATGTTCAGGTCGATGAGGCGGCGGTCGATCGGCGCGAGCGTCAGGGTCTCGAAGGCGTTGACCGGCTTTTCCGCGCCCGCGATCTCGGTGCCGATCACCAGTTCCAGATTCTCGATCCGGATCCCGAACGCATCGGTCTTGTAGTAGCCGGGTTCGTTGGACAGGATCATGCCGCGCTTGAGCGCCGTGGCGCCGAGTTTCGAGATCCGCGCCGGCCCCTCATGCACCGAGAGATAGCTGCCGACGCCGTGGCCGGTGCCGTGCTCGAAATCGATACCGGCCTGCCAGAGATATTGCCGCGCCAAGGTGTCGATCTGCGCGCCGGTGGTGCCGTCGGGAAACACCGCGCGCGCGATCGCGATGTGGCCGCGCAGCACGCGGGTGAAGCGGTCCTGCATTTCCAGCGTCGGCTTGCCGATCGCGATGGTGCGGGTGACGTCGGTGGTGCCGTCCTCATATTGCGCGCCGGAATCGATCAGCAGGAGGTCGCCGGGCGCGATGCGCCGGTTGCTCTTGCGGGTGACGCGGTAATGCACGATGGCGCCGTTCGGGCCGGTGCCGGCAATGGTCGGGAACGAGACGTCCTTCAGCGCGCCGGTGTCGCGGCGGAAACTTTCCAGCGCTTCGACGGTGTCGATCTCGGTCAGCCCGCCCGTCGGCGCTTCGCGGTCGATCCAGGCCAGGAACCGCGCCAGCGCCACGGCGTCGCGCCGGTGCGCATTCCGGGTCCCCTCGATCTCGGTGGGGTTCTTCACCGCCTTGAGCAGGCTGACGGGATCGCTGCCGCGCACCGGCTTGCCGCCGGCGGACGATATCAGCCGGCTCAGGGCGTCGGCGGCGGTCGCGCTGTCGAGTGCGATGGTGGCGCCGCGCTGCGCCAGTTCGTTAAGCGCCGGCGCCAGCGCGTCCGGCTCCCGGACCTCGGCCGATTGTTCGAGATGGTCGCGGGCGCTGTTGGAGAGCTTGCGGTGATCGATGAATACCGTGGGCCGGCCGTCCCTGGGCACCAGCGCATAGGAAAGCGGCAGCGGCGTATGCGAGACGTCGGCGCCGCGGATGTTGAAGGTCCACGCCACCGCGTGCGAATCCGACAGCACCAGCGCCTCGGCGCCGAGTTTCGCGAGCTCCAGCCGTATCCGCTTGAGCTTTTCGGCCTCCGCTTCGCCGGAAAACTGGGTGCCGTGAACCGTCACCGGGCCGAGCGGCGGCGGCGGGCGTTCGGTCCATACCGAGTCCAGCGGGTTGCTCTCCACCGCGACCAGTTCCGCGCCGGCCCTGGCGCAGGCTGCGGCCAGCCGCTCGGCCGCCGCGGAAGTGTGCAGCCACGGATCAAATCCGAGCCGGTCGCCGGCCTTGAGATGGCTGGTGAGCCAGCTTTCCGGGGGCGGGTCGGCCAGCGGCTCGATGCTCCAGGCCTTGCGGTCGACCTGCTTGGCCGCCTGCAGCGTATAGCGGCCGTCGACGAACACCGCGGCCGCCTGCGGCAGCACGATCGCCTGTCCGGCCGATCCGGTGAAGCCGGTGAGCCAGGCCAGCCGCTCCTCCGAGGGCGGGACATATTCGTTTTGCTGCTGATCGGCGCGGGGAACCACAAATCCGCTGAGGTTGCGCCGTGCCAGCTCCTCGCGAAAGGCGGACAGCCGCGCGGCAAGCGCCACGCCGCTTTCGGGTTCTTCGAACGTCTGAAAAAGGGCTTCGAACATCGTCGGGCTACCTTAGGAGCAGGTGGAAAACAGCGCAATCCGCGCAAATCGCTTCCGGTCCGGGATTTATTATGCTTGAATTGCTGCACCTGCGTTAGACGGGCTGGAACGATCTGCTGTCACAGGCGGTTGATCCAACGATATCAGGGGAAGCTCCAGGGGTGTCTCAACTCAACGGCGAGGGGGATACACGATGCCTGCATTCAGTTTTGAAAAGATCTCGCCGCCGGTCCGCCGCGGCCCGCTTGCTCCGATCGTCACCAAGCAACGCGGTGTCATCGTCCAGATCCTGGACCGCTTCGTCGAGGCGCGCGTGAAGCGGAGCTTGCGTCCGAAGAAGGGCGTCATCGCCCCTCGCCCACCGAAGGCGCCGGAATAGGCTGCGTACGGCCCTCGCCAATGGCTTGTCGATATCGACGCCCGGCGGCGGTTATGTTTGGTTGAGATCGGATGCTTTCGCCACGGTGGCGTTCACGACCCGGCCTCCCTCGATCTCCCGCACAATTCGTTCATCCGGATTTACCACGCCGAGATCAAACTCCCGATCGGGAGTGACCAGAATCATTCTTTGACCTGCCATGACGACCACCGTGACGTCATGGGTTTCACCGGACCCATGACGACCACCGTGACGTCATGGGTTTCACCGGAAATGGCCCATTCGCGAATTTCGCTCCGGTAGGGCTCCTTGCGCCAGGCATCGGGAAAGCCGGGGTCACACCTGACTTCAATTCCATCTTCCGATGTGGTCAGCACGAACCTGGATTTGCTCGGTTTCAAGCGCTGGTCGAGCAGGTCATTCACCAGCCAAAGGCAGCTGAAGCTCCGGCACTCGCCCGGCCGGTCCGGATAAATCTGGCAACCACGTCCCGGCTTGCAATGCGGGCACCAGGACTCCACCGCTTTCGACAGCTCTTCGATCGCCATCACCTTGCAGCAAAGGGTGCAGTCGCCGCACGCCTTCCCCAGAGATGATTTCTCGGTCATGGGGGCGGCGGCTCCTCACCCCGCGTTCTGCAACAACAGGCTGCTCCAGCCCTCGATCCGGATGTGCCGCTTCAGGACCAGCCCGCGCGCGCGGTAGGCGGCGATCACGCCCTGCGCCTGATGCGGCAATAGGCCCGACAGAATGACCAGCGCCGATGCCGCCAGATGCTGCGCCATCGGCGTTGCCATCTGCCGCAACGGATTGGCGAGGATGTTCGCCAGCACCAGGTCGAACGGCCCGCACTGCGCGAACTCCGGCGCGGAAAATCCGGTGGCGTGGATGGTCTCCACCAGATCCCCTGACCCGTTGAGCCGCGCATTGTCATGCGCCACCTTCACCGAGAGCGGATCAATATCGCTCGCCAACACCTTGATGTGCAGGGCTTTCGCCGCCGATATCGCCAGCACGCCGGTGCCGGTGCCGAGGTCGAGCACGCGCCGCGGGCGATACGCCTTGAGCACGTGATCGAGCAGCAGGAGGCAGCCGCGCGTGGTGCCGTGGTGGCCGGTGCCGAACGCCAGCGCCGCCTCGATCTCTATGCCGAGCTTGTTGGGCGGCACCTTGGCGCGGTCATGCCGGCCATGCACCATGAAGCGCCCGGCGCGGACCGGGACCAGTTCTTCCAGCGTCGCCTTGATCCAGTCTTTTGCTTCGACGATGTCGAAGGCGATGTCGGCTACGACCTCGCCGCCGGCGGCAAGGCCCACCAGCTCGCGGATCGAGACCTGATCTGGCGCCTCGGCAAAATGCACGGTGATGTCCCAGCGCCCGCCGGGGCCCTCGAACGCGGCGATCGCGGCCTGGCCCTCGAAAAAGCTCTCGGTCAAAAGATCGACCACGCGCTTGGCAACAATTTCGTCACCGATGGCAAAGCTCGCGCGGTGGGTGGAGGGGGTGAGGGTGGAGGTCATCGAGGGTCCGTCGAAGGGAAAACAGGCGGATAAACCTTATCCTTCGCCGTATCAATGACCGGCTTCGGGCGGCGTCGCCGCCGATCCATTCGGTGGGGGCGCGCCTCGCCCCTCAGGCGTCGGCCGGTACCCGAAACAGGCTGTCGATCAGGGCGGATTGCGCGCCGCCGGTCTGCTGCAAGAATTCGGTGACGTCCCAATCGTCGAAGCCGCCATGCCCGGAAGCCTGCCATTGGTGACGTACCAGCAGACGCCTGGTTTCGGGATCGAAGACGAGCGACCACCAATCCTCGTCGGCCGGGCCGGGCCCGCGCGAACTCCGGTAAAATTCATGCTGGATTACAGCCATGTCGGCTCCCTCCGTGGGGTTGCCATAATTATACAGGCGCCGGAGGCAGGCGGGATAGCCTTTCAGGGCCTTCGTATTCCGAACGAGTTGTCAGCCCGGCATCCGGCAATGCCGGACTTAAAGGTGGTTCGATCAGTTCTCAAGTATTTCGCGAATTCGTTGAAGGATTTCGGCGACGGCGCTTTCCGCTCTAAAGAACGGCAGTAAGTCATCGCCCCTCATGGGTTTTCCGTTCGTGCGCAACGATGCCGCCGCACGCATGGAGGCGTAAGGCAGCTCTTCAAAGAGTTCCCGCAACTCGTTCACTTCTTCCGGTCCAAGAACATAGCGATGCTTGGGAGCGAGAGCTGTGAAAATCGCCCGTTCGGCAGAGCTGGGCATTGTGACATCCCTCCCGCTATCCGCTCACAATACCTTAGCTTGCGGCAGCAGCGTGACCGGGTAAATTTTTCGGGAAGTTTCAAACCGAGACACCACCCATTGTTCGCCGGGTTATGCGGCGAAATATACAGAGGCTATCCACAGGTTGACGCGTCTCGACGCGCCGCCCCGCGGGCGGTATCGTTCCGGTCCGAGAGGACGGTTCATCAGCCATGAAGAACGGGCTCTATTCCATCCACATGCATATGCTTGACGGCGTGAGGGGCCGTGACAGCGGGATCCTGATCCTGCGGGACGGCGTTTTGATCGGCGGCGGTCCCTATTTCTGGTCGATCGGCTCCTACACGCTCGGTGACGGAACCTGGAAGGGGCAACTCACCACCAACCAGCACACCCCCTTTTCCGACCCCTTCGTTCGCCCGCTGTCCGGCGGGCAAGAAGTCACCAGTGGATTTTCCGGGACATTCGGTAACGACTTGGCCGAGGCGTTCGGTACCGCTTTGGTGGGAACCCGCAGCCTCAGCTTCCGGGCGACCTTGAAGAAGCTCGCAGACGACTGAAGCCGCGGGTTTTCCGCACAGCCATCCACCGGTTTTCCACAGTCTGTCCACAGGGTTGTACCCCGATCCTGCCCATCATCAGGAGGCGCAAGGGTGCGGCATAACTCAGCGAGCAACGACGGGCGCGACGACGCGGTCCGATCCTGAGGGACGGGCGACAAATCCTGATCCGTCGCTATTTCCGGATCGAAAGCGCGTAGAGGTAGGCCAGGATCGCGTCGACGTCCTCGTCGGAAAAGTCGATCTGCGGCATCTCCCGGTGCCGGGAAACCATGCCCTCGCGCAGTTCGGCCTGCAGTTCGCGCGGCGCAAATTTGGCGTAGATATTTCGCATCGGCGGAGCTGTTTTCAGCGGGCTGCTGCCGACGGCGCCGATGGCATGGCAGCGGCCGCAATTTTCCTGCAGCAGGGCCTTGCCGCGATTCCTGAGCTGGCTTGACGTGGCGGCGTTGGAGAAACCCGACAAACCCACGAGCAACCCGACGACCAGGAGCCGGGTCCAGCCGGCAAAAGAGGATGCCATGGTTCACGTCTCCTGTGTCTGCATCGGCCCGGTCACTTAAACAACGCCCGATGATCCCGCAGGATCACCTGCGCGGCGTTGTGGCCGGGGGCGCCGGTGACGCCGCCGCCGGGATGCGCGCCGCTGCCGCAATGGTAGAGGCCCCTTAACGGCCCGCGATAGTCGGCGTGGCCGAGCATCGGGCGGGCCGAGAACAGCTGGTTCAGCGTCAGCGCGCCATGAAAGATGTCGCCGCCGAGCAGGCCGAACTGCCGCTCCAGATCGAGCGGCGACAGAATCTGCCGCCCGATCACGCTGGCCGCAAAACCCGGCGCGTATTTGTCCACCGTCGCGATCATGAGATCGGCGACCTCCTCGCGAGGGTCGTCCCAGGATGTGCCGTCGGGCAATTGTGGCGCGACGTGCTGGCAGAACAGGCTGGCGACATGCTGGCCTTCCGGCGCGAGGCTGTCGTCGAGGGTCGAGGGGATCAGGACTTCGACGACCGGCTCGCGGCTCCAGCCGTGCGCGCGCGCGTCGAGCCAGGCGCGGTCCATATAGCCGAGGCTAGGCGCAATGATGATGCCGGCGGAGAGATGATCGCCTGCGCCGGGCAGCGCCGAGAAGGAGGGCAGGGCGCCGAGCGCCACGTTCATCCGGAAGGTGCCGGAGCCGTTGCGCCAATTCCTGATGCGATCGAGGAATTCTCCCGGCAGCGCGTCGGCCGGCACCAGCCTCGTATACAGCAGCTTCGGGTTGACGCCGGAGACGACGTATCTGGCGCGGACGGTCTCGCCATTGTCGAGAATGACGCCAACGGCGCGGTCGCGCTCGACGATCACCTCGCGCACGCCCGCGTCCAGTTCGATCTCGACACCATGGCCGCCCCCGGCGCGCGCCATGGCCTGGCTGATTGCGCCCATGCCGCCGATGGCATGGCCCCAGACGCCCTTCTTGCCGTTCACCTCGCCGAAGGCATGGTGCAGCATCACATAGGCCGAGCCCGCCGCGTAGGGGCTGGCATAGTTGCCGACGATGGCGTCGAAGCCAAAGAGCGCCTTGATCAGATCGCTTTCGAAGACGTCCTCCAGCATCTCGCCTGCCGAGCGCGTGAACAGGTCGAGCAGCGAGCGCTGCTGTTCCAGCGTCAGCCTGCGCAGGATGTTGGCGGTGCCGGCCGCGTTGAAGGCCTCGCGGATCGCGCCGGTGCCGAAACCCTCGACCAGGTTCGGCGGCGCGCGCAGCACGAAGGCGCGCAGCACATCGGCGATCACTTCGAGTTCGCGGTTGAAGGCATCGAGCTTGTCCGCGTCGCGGGTGCTGAGTTTTGCCAGGGATGTTTTGGTGCGGCCTTCGCCGGTCAGGAGATAGCGGCCGTCGGGGGCGGGCAGGAAATTCTGCGCGCGGCGCTCGACGATTTTCAAGCCGTGATCGTGCAGCTTCAGGTCGGCAATGATCTGCGGGTTGAGCAGGCTGACGGTATAGGCCGCGACCGAATTGCGGAAGCCGGGATGGAATTCCTCGGTCACCGCCGCGCCGCCCACCACCTTGCGGCGCTCGACCACCTTCACGCGCAGGCCGGCCATCGCGAGATAGGCGGCGCAGGTGAGGCCGTTATGCCCGGCGCCGATGATGACAACATCCGTCTCTGTCATGTCCGCTTCAAGAAGGCTTTATCATTTACGTCATCCCGGGTCCCTGCCTTCGGCAGGCCCCGGAATGACGTTTTCATGTTTTCCGACTCTTCCTTAGCGAAGATGGCTGTATCAGCCCAGCGCGAAGTGATGATCCGCCTTCTGCGTCCCGCATTGCCCGTCGCGTCGGCATATGCTCCATTGCCCGCCCCGGCGCGCGCCTCGCCGGAATCCCGGCGCCCGCCGGGGTCATGCCGGAGTTTTCATGGACTCACCTGATCCGTCCGTCGTCACGGACCAGCCTTCCGCGAGCCGAAACCGGCGGGTGCTGCTCGTTTATACGGCCGCGATCTTCGTCAGCGCGCTGCTGCTGTTCTCGGTGCAGCCCCTGTTCACCAAGATGGTGCTGCCGCGTCTCGGCGGCTCGCCGGCGGTGTGGTCGGTGGCGATGGTGTTCTTCCAGTCGCTGCTGCTCGCGGGCTATGCCTATGCGCATTATCTGACGCAAATCCGCAGCCGCTGGCTTCCGGCGGCAATCCATCTGGTGCTGCTGGTGATCGCGTTGTTGTCGCTGCCGCTGTCGATCGCGAGCGGGTGGGGCGAGCCGCCGACCTCGGGCTATGCGTTCTGGCTGCTGGGTCTGTTCGCGGTCTCGATCGGGCTGCCGTTCTTCGCGCTCGCCGCCAACAATCCGCTGCTGCAGGCGTGGTTCTTCCGCACCGGGCATCCCAGCGGTCCAGATCCCTATTTCCTCTACGCCTCCTCGAACATCGGCAGCTTCCTGGCGCTGTTGTCCTATCCGGTGCTGCTGGAGCCGATGTTCACGCTGCGCACGCAGAACCTGATCTGGACCGGCGGCTACGGCCTGCTGATCGTCCTGATCGCTGCCTGCGCCGTGTTGCTGCTACGCTCTCCGGCGATGACGGTGGCCGACACGGCTGACGAAGAAGCCGACGCGCCGCCGCCGCCTTGGCCCTTGCGCGCACGCTGGATTTTCCTCGCCGCGGTGCCGTCGGGCCTGCTGATCGCCGTCACCGCGCATATCTCCACCGACGTCGCGGCGGCGCCGTTATTGTGGGTGCTGCCGCTGTCGCTGTATCTTTTGACCTGGGTGCTGGTGTTCCAGTCGCGCCCGCTGCTGCCGCACAAATGGATGTTGCGGCTGCAGCCGCTGGCGATCACCGGCGTGATCGTGCTGCTCGCGGTCGGCGGCGAGCAGAACCTGCTGCTGACGCTGGGCGGCCATCAGCTCTGTTTCTTCGTCATCGCGATGGCCTGCCATGGCGAACTGGCGCGCACCCGCCCGGCGGCGAAATATCTCACCGGCT
>JBAUUA010000160.1:0-1799 GCA_049582465.1 Bradyrhizobium sp.
CCGAAACTCTCAACCTCAGCGGCGCTTGGCCTGATCGGCGCGTTGCTGGCATCGCAGGCGCACGCCCAATCCGCCGGCGGCAATGACGCGGAGATCGCGTTGTTGAAACAGCAACTTCGATTGATGGAGCAGAAACTCGACAAGCTGCAGAAGCAGACCTCTGAAAATACCGCAGCCGCGGCAAAGGCCAATGCCAATGCCAAGGTCGCCGTGGCGAACGCCAACGCGGCCTATCCGGTCAAAGGTCCGGTCGCGCCATCCGACGTGGTCGTGAGCATGCCCGGCAACCGGCCCACGATCTGCACCGCCGACAACCAGAATTGCGTTGCGATCACGAGCCGCCTGCACTTCGACGCCGGCGGCTACGACTACCGGCCCAACAGCGCTTTGACTTCTCCGCAGCGCCTCGACGACGGAGTCAACGTTCGCCGCGCGCGGATCGGCGTTGTCGGCAAATTCCTGGGCGACTGGAACTATGCACTGATCTACGACTTTGGCGGATCCTCCGACGGGTTTGACAGCACTGCCAGCGTCGGCGGAAATTCGGTGGGCTTTCTTCCCGGCGGCGCGTTGTCGGGCGTCGAGAACGCGTACCTGAGCTACACCGGCTTCAAGCCTTTCGGCGGCAAGCTTGCGATCGAAGGCGGCGTGATGGACCTGCCCTACACGCTGGATGAGGCGACCAGTTCGAACGACATCCTGTTCATGGAGCGCGCCTCCGCCGGCATCGTCGCCACGAACATCGCAGCCGGCGATTTCCGCTCCGCGTTCGGCGGCCGCTGGTACAACGACACGTTCTGGGCCGGCGGCTATGTCACGGGGCCCACGACGGGCGCCATCCACTCGGCCTCGAGCATAAACCCCAACGGCACCACCGAACAATATGGCGTGGTGGCCCGCGCCGCGGGTCAGATCGTAAGCACCAAGGACTACTCGCTGCATCTCGGCGGCGACGCCGAATTCCTGATCCAGCCTCCGCACAACCTGGTAAACGGGTCGCAAACCCTGACGCTGAGCGACCGTCCGGAACTGCGCATCGACCCGACCACCCTGGTCACGACCGGCGCGCTCGCCAACGTCTCGGCGGCGCAGGTCTACAGCGCCGAAGCGGCGGGGAATTACGGGCCCCTGTACTTCCAGGGCGAATATTTCTGGTTCAATGTGGAGCGCAACGCCGTCACCGGATTGCCGCCGATCGGAGCGCCTAATTTCCACTTCCAGGGCGGCTATGCCGAGGCGAGCTACGTGCTGACCGGCGAAAGCCACCCCTACAATACGTCCAGCGCCGCCTATGGCGGCATCGTGCCAAAAGACCCGTTCTCGCTGAGCAGTGGCGGCTGGGGCGCCTGGGAAATCGCCGGCCGGTTCTCGACCATCGATCTCAACGACCAACTCGCTTCGGCCAACGGCGTCGCCGGCGGCCGGCAGAATATCTATACGCTGGGGC
Organism: Bradyrhizobium sp.; assembly: GCA_049582465.1. Taxonomy (GTDB): domain Bacteria; phylum Pseudomonadota; class Alphaproteobacteria; order Rhizobiales; family Xanthobacteraceae; genus Bradyrhizobium. Next base: position 1,448 of record JBAUUA010000160.1, read on the forward strand.
TGAACTGGTACGCAAATCGCAACGTCCGCCTGATGCTCAACTACCTCCACGGCGACATTGCCAAGCAGGCGAGCCCCACCAACTTCGCCGATACCGGCGCGAAGTTCGACGCGTTGGCCATGCGCACCCAGGTGGCGTTCTAAGGTCCCGCATTTCCTGCCGGGAGCAGCCGCGGCTGCTCCCGTTTGTTTTGACTTGCCAAACTCACACCGGCGCGACAATTAAAGCTCCGCAATCACATCGGAGACAACGGGCATGAAAGCCGTCGGATACAGGAAGTCCCTTCCCATCGATGCCGCGGATGCGCTGATCGATTTCGAAACGGCAAAGCCGGAACCGAAGGGCCGCGACA
>JBAUUA010000161.1:0-2300 GCA_049582465.1 Bradyrhizobium sp.
GTGAACGGCGGGACGTACCGGTCAGCCATGTACCCGCCTTTCCAGAAAAAGCCGTTCTGCCGCGTGTCGTGGACCTCGGCGCCACGCTCGCGATTGCGTTCGATGAATTGCCTCCGATTTGCATCGCGGATGGCCCGCTGATACGGGCTCAGCTTGGAGGACTCCTCAGACCGCGCTGCGGCTGCAGCCCGACGGGCGTTCTTTTCAGCTTTCTTTTGCGCCTTTTCGGCCTTCTCGTTCTTGGCGCGCTCTAGACACTCGTCGACGAAGCCGACCAGTCCGGGGACCGTCGTGCTGCCGGTGTGCCGGCTGGTGAGAGGTACGCTGGTCGCAGGATCCTCCACCGTGTCGCCTGGATCGAAATCCTTCTTCCAATCTGCCGGAAGGATGTCGTGCAGGCGCACGGTTCTGCCCTTACGGATGATGAAGACGCCCTGCTGATTTGGGAGGTCTCCAGGCCGCGGCGTCCAGCCGGTGCTAGAGCGGTGATATCGAAAGGAGCTGTTTCGCCCGGGCTGCCAGTCGAGCGTCTTCTGCTCCCTGCCTGGCACGTAGTCGCTCCTCAGTTCAGCGAGCTTGTGGCCGCGCCTCCGCTCTGCGAGCGTCTTCGTCAACGTACGCACCATGCCTCAGCGTCCCCTGCACAAGGGGCGCATCACTGCTGCGCGGTGGCTCGATGACACGCGGTTCGCGTCGATCAAGCAACCGCGTTCAGTGTCGGCGACATCGGAGAACGTCGGCGTCGCGAGCAAGGCTTCGACGCCGCTGCCGCGTCGGCCTAGCCGCACCCGCGCTGTGCTGCTGATCGTTGAAGTCGTCGAGCGCATCCGGATCCCTGTCTCCGGCGATCATCATCGAGCTGTCGGCGAGAGAATGTCAACAAGGCGCGGGAAAAATTACGTGGAAGATCATATAGATACCTTTGACCGATAACCTGGCTTATCGGTCAAACCCCTCTCACCATTAGATGATGAGCGCCATTGCGTGTGGACGACGCACCGAGAACATTTCGAGTCTCGAATTGTTTTCGAGGTCGAATTCGAGACCAATAATTCGAGACTCGAAATATAGACAATTCGAGACTCGAAATGTTCTCGCGACGAATTCGAAGGCCCAGTTGCCATCATATATTCGGCAACGCATTGATCTTGAGTCATTTTCTCGAACAGTTCGACATTCTGAACATCAAAAACTCGAAATATCAGCGTCACGTCTCCACGCCGGGTTGGGTTGATCGTCGTCTTCGGCCAGCCGGCGGTGGACTTCAGGATCGACCTCGCGACCGGCCCCCTATTCTCCATCATCGAACCAATCGCCTGGCGGCGGGGCGCCAAAGGGCGTGATGCGAATGACGAGGCGGTGAAGATCGCAGACAGAGCCGGGCCTGGGTTCAAATGCGGCCGCGATAGGCTTGTGGTGGAGTGAGCTAACGACCATCCACCCATCCCCCTCCCCCCACCGACCCATTGCCCACCGCCCCTTAGAAACCCGTCCCTCCGCGCTTTGAGCAGAGAGCCGTTCCAAGCGGCATGGGCGTTGGTAATGAATTGGAATGAAGACAGCGATGAAATGAGGCTGGGGGCGGCGGTCGGTGCGACGCCCTAAGGCGACGTCCGCGCCGGATCCGTTTGGCTCTTCTCAACGGACTTGCGTTTGGATGCTGGCGCTCAGTTTCATGCCGATGACCGGAAGTCGGCAGTGTCGGCTCATTGGCGGCAACGAACTGCGCGGCACGGCCGTGCCGGGGAGCTTGCCGAACGACGGCCGTGGTGATCGCCGACGAGCGCCGGTGGCGTAACGATCAGGCGGGTGGCAGCAGCCGGTTGGCCTGGAACTCGGCGAAGTATTTGGCAAACATCGCCTCGGTATCCATCACCTCGGTGAAGCCGGCCTGCATCAGCTTGACGGTGGAGACAATCGCCGGCGGCCCGGGCTTATTGCGGCCATAGCCCATGGTGTAGTCGGCGTATTCGAATGACAGGCCCACGAAGTCGCGCAGATTGCCTGAGCGCAGCCCGTGCCGGGCGCGGATCGTTTCCCATTCCGCCTCGCGCGGGCGAATGTCGCGGTCCAGCGAGAGCGGCACGTGACCGCCCGGCCGCATGCTCAGCGACGCGGCAATGGCGAGCCAGATGTTTTCCCAGACGAACACGTCGCCGTTGGCGATGTTGAAGATCTCGTTTCGGGCGCTTGCTGCCTCACCGGCCCACGCGATGGCGCGGGCCAGCAGGTCGGCGCCGATCGCTTGGGCCACGCGCGGCGCGCCGCCGGGGAAAGGCAGATCCAGCCCTGCCTCGCGC
>JBAUUA010000162.1:0-1707 GCA_049582465.1 Bradyrhizobium sp.
GTCGTGCACCGTGTGCAACCCGAAATGCAGCGGAGTGAATTCAGGGCCGCGAAATTTTCCAACGGTTTGAACGCCTACCGTGGCACCGTCGCGGACTGCCCCAAGGTTGCCGTCCATCTCGTTGAGAAACGCACCGCCGCCCCGTGGCACCATCTCGCCGAAGTCCTTTGCGCCCTTGGTAGGGTGCACCAGGATCACGATGCAGGGTTCGCCTGGCAGCTGGCAGAGTTCCCGCAGTTGCCGCGCGTAACTGCCCATCTGTGTGTTGTGATTGTCGTCATCGCCCGAAAAATACGCCGCAGCCGTGTCGACGATAATCGCGGTGGGACGGATGTTGTCTGCCCGGCAGGTATTCTTGATTTGCTCGGCGTGCTCCATGATGTTGCCGGCGCCCGCGATGATGTGAATATCGAGATCGTCCGGGTTGACGCCCTCGGCGTGACAAATGCCGAGCCATCGCATGTCAACGTCGTCAGGATTTTCGCCCGCGAGATAGATGACCGGCCCGCGTTCAACATCACGGCCGCAGAGCTTCTCGCCGCGAGCGACGTGGAAGGCAAACCGTATTGCTATGGCGGTCTTGCCGGCGCCGGTCTGCGCGGTCAGGGAGTAGCAGAACCGCTTGATAAGTATGCCGTCCCACAAATATTCCGGCAGTTTGAAGGTTTTCAGACGTTGGCGAAGCGGTTGCATTGATGGACCCTTTGCGATCGACGGCCTTCCCATCGTCAGTTCGGCTTCAAACCGCGCAAAATCCGCGCACACGGTGGTTCGGTTGACGAAGGGGTTTGTCAGATTGTCCAGCGTCCATCGAGCATGCGGCGACGGATGCAGGTTGGCGCGATCCATTGCCGCGTAGAAGGCGCTTTTGCGTTTCTCCAGGTCTTGTCTGACCCGATCGGCTTCGGTGGGTTCGCTTCTGATCGGCTGGTAGGTTTCGATGAAGTGTAAGCGTCGTTCTCAGGCCACGGCTTTGAGGTCTTGCTTTCGGTAAGCCCACGGCAGCAGCCGATCAATGTCGCTGTTTGGATGACCGTTGACGATCCTGGTGAGGACGTCGGCCAGATAGGCGAGCGGGTCGATGTCATTGAGCTTACAGGTCTCGATCAGTGAGGCGATGGTGGCCCAGTGTTCGGCGCCGCCATCAGAGCCTGCGAACAGAGCATTTTTCCGGGTAAGCGCTGTTGCCCGTTCATTCTGCCCATGTCGGGCAGGAATTGGAAGTCCACTATCGGTATCATCCATATTTCGGCCGCAAGGTCTTGGTGCGTCGCATAGAGCAGCGAGCGACCGGCCAATTTCTTAGAGTGCAAGGGCCGGCAGGCATCGTGCTATCGATCGCCGGTTGGATGCTCGATCCTGTGATTTGCGCAGGAATGACAATCGGCGCACCGCGCATCGATGTGGCTGCACTCGTCGAGTTGGGGCGGCTATTGATCGCTACCGCCAACCCCGCACACTCCCGGAACTATATCGCAATCCGGGAGGAAGGCAATGAAGTCTCTGAGATTGCCCGCGGCGGCGCCGAGCCGGCAGATCAACTTCTTATTCGACAACAGCCGGCTGGAAGGGGTGGCCTCAGCCGAGCGGGACAAGATCATCTCGGTTCTGGCCCAGATCCTCATGCAGGCGGCCGGCCTCAGCGTCGAGGAGCTTGAAGATGACCAGCGCTGAGGTGATTCCGGCGGTCGTTCTCAAGAGGAAGGC
>JBAUUA010000163.1:0-5079 GCA_049582465.1 Bradyrhizobium sp.
GTTCTCAGTGACACCAGCGACGCCGACATCGCGGGCAGCGAGGAGGCAAGTTTTGCGGCGCTTTGCTCGCGCTGGCGCGGCCGGGTCGCGATCACGTACCGGCGCCGTGAGGTCAACACGGCCTACAAGGCCGGCAACATCCGTGAATTCTGCGAGCGCTGGGGCAGCCAGCATGAATTCGCGGTAACGCTCGACGCCGACAGTTTCATGACCGCGGACGCCGTGTTCCGTCTCGTCCGCATCATGCAGGCCGATCCCAAACTCGGCATTTTGCAGGGGTTGGTCGTAGGCCTTCCCTCAACCAGCGCGTTCGCGCGTGTCTTTCAATTCGGCATGCGGCTTGGCATGCGCTCCTATACCATGGGCAGCGCCTGGTGGCAGGGCGATTGCGGGCCCTATTGGGGCCACAACGCGGTGCTGCGGCTTAAGCCGTTCATTGCCCATTGCGCCCTGCCGGTGCTGTCCAGCGACGGCACGGAAGACCGCCATATCCTCAGCCACGACCAGATCGAGGCGGTGCTGATGCGCGCCGCCGGCTACGACGTGCGCGTGCTGCCGCAGGAGGATCTGGGCTGGGAGGAAAATCCACCCACCTTGCTCGAATTCATCCGCCGTGATCTGCGCTGGTGTCAGGGCAACATGCAGTATTGGCGGTTTCTCGGGCTTCCCGGCCTCAAGCCGGTGAGCCGTTATCAGCTGGTGCTGGCGATCCTGATGTTCATCGGCTCGCCGGCCTGGATCGGGCTGCTCGTGCTCGGCACGCTCGCGGTCGCATCCTCCGAAACGCCCGCAAACTTCGTTCGCGCCGACGCCGGCATGGCGCTGTTCATCTGCGTGCTGGTGATGTGGTTCTCGCCGAAGATCGCGAGCGCCATGGACATATTGTTGAATGCCAAGCTCCGCCGCGCGTTCGGTGGCGCCGGACTGTTCCTTGCCAATTACGCCATTGAAACCCTGTATTCGATCCTGCTGTGCCCGATCCTCTGGTTCGGCCATACGATCTTCCTCGCCGGCCTCCTGTTTGGCCGCGAAATCGGCTGGATCGGACAAACCCGCGACGATCACGCGGTGCCGTTCACGCTGGCGCTGCATAATCTGTGGCCGCACACGCTGCTCGGATGCGCCGCACTCGTCCTGCTGGCGATGACGCAGCCGGCGGCTATTCCCTATGCGCTGTTTCTCGCCGCCGGCCCGGCTTTGGCGATCCCCTTTGCGGTGACGACCGCGTGGCCCTGGCTCGGCAGTCTCGCCGCAAGGCTCGGCATTGGCCGGCTGCCGGAGGAGACCGCGAGGCCCGCCGCGCTGCTGGTGCTTGAACTGCCTGCGATCGAATTGGCGGCGCCTTCGCTTCGTCCAAGCGCGGTCTGAGGCGGTGTTCGAAGGCTTCAGGACCGCGCGCGGGATTTTACGGTCGCTTCGCATCTATTATGGCGGCAGGTCGCGCGCGGCGGCGATGGACCGGCTCTATGGCGGCTTCGTGCGGCGCGGCGATCTGGTGTTCGATGTCGGCGCCCATGTCGGCGATCGAGTAGCCTCGTTCCGCCGGCTCGGTGCGCGGGTCGTCGCGGTTGAACCGCAACCTGCCTTGGTCAAGGTGCTAAAACTAATCTACGGGCGCAGCGCCGATGTCGCGATCGAGGCGGTAGCCGTCGGCCGCGCGGTTGGCGCGACCAGCATGATGATCAACGCGGACAACCCCACGGTCTCGACGGCGTCCCCCGCGTTCGTCAGTGCCGCGCGCGACGCGCCGGGCTGGTACACGCAGCGCTGGACCGGATCGGTGGAGGTGCCGGTGACGACGCTGGATGCGCTGATCATCAAACACGGTCTGCCTACCTTCATCAAGATCGATGTCGAAGGCTTCGAGGCGGAAGCGCTGCAGGGATTGTCGCGCGCGGTCAAGGCGCTGTCCTTCGAGTTCACGACCATCCAGCGCGATATCGCGCGCGCCTGCATCGAACGCTGTATCGCGCTGGGCTACACGCGGTTCAACGCTGCGCTCGGCGAGAGCCAGGCCTTTGTGAACGCCGATTGGGTCGGCGGCGAAGCGATCGCCTGCTGGTTGATGGGGCTGCCGCACGCGGCCAATTCCGGGGACATTTATGCCGCTCTCGCCTGACCGCCGACAACCGGTGCGGCTTCTGTACGTGGCCGTCGCCGCGCTGAGCGCTACGGGCTACGCCCTGACGCTCGTGATCTTCTATCCCGGCATCATGACCTATGACGCGAAATTCGTTTATGAGGACATCGGCAAGGGCGTGCTCGGCGATTGGCAATCCCCTGTCATGACCGTGCTGTGGGGCATGATCGATCCGATCGCGCCTGGCGCGGCCAGCATGTTCCTCTTGATCGCGACCTCGTATTGGCTCGCCTTTGGCCTGCTCGCGTTCGCGCTGGCGCATCGCGGCGTCCGGCTTGCTTTGTTGCTGCCCGTGCTGGCGCTGCTGCCGCCGGCCTTCGTCTTTGCCGGGGTCATCTGGCGCGATGTGCTGTTCGCGACGAGCTGGCTGCTCGCGGCGGCAATCGCTTTCGCTGCCGCCGAAAGCGACGCGCGCATTCGCGTGCCTGCGCAAGCCGTGGCGCTTGCGCTGTGCGCCTTTGGCGTCCTGCTGCGCCCGAACGCGCTGATCGCGGCGCCGATCCTCGCCGCCTACATCGCGTGGCCGACGCGTATATATCCCAGGCGCACGGCGATCCTGTTCGTCCCGGCGATGGCGGGCTTTTTTGCGCTGGTGCAGGTGGTCTATTACGGCGCGCTCGGCGCGACACGGCAACATCCGCTGCAATCGATCATGGTGTTCGATCTCGGCGGTATCAGCCACTTCGCCAAGGAGAACCAGTTTCCGGTCGACTGGAGCGCGCCCGAGATGGATCTGCTCCTGAATGGCTGCTACCAGCCGACCCAATGGGACATCTATTGGCGGCTCGAGCCCTGCGAGTTCGTGATGCGCAGGATCGAGCGGGAGCAGAAGCTGTTCGGTACGCCCGTCATCACCGAGGCGTGGCTGCATGCGGTCATGCGCCACCCGGTGGCGTATCTGCGCCATCGGGCGGCGTTCATGTGGAATTTCCTCGCCGGCGACAACCTCACCATGTGGGTAGCGGACGTCGAGCATCCGTCGCAGACCGTGTTTGCCGACCGTCCGGCCTTCGCCGCGCTGGTTTCCCTGCACGACAGGCTCAAGCCGACGCCGCTGTTTCGGGCCGGCGCGTGGCTATTGGTTTGCGTCCTCGTGTGCGGATTCGCCTGGCGGCGGCGCAACACGCCCGAGGGCGCTTTTGCGCTCGGTACCTGCGGATCGGCCGGCGTCTATGTGCTGACCTTCTTCGCCGTCGGCGTCGCGTCAGATTTTCGCTACGCCTATTGGGCGGTTCTCGCCGGCATCGCCGGGTCCGTCGTCGTTGCGTCGGGCCGGTCCAAGCTTGAAGCGCCCTGAGTTCAATGTGGGGCGGTCCAAGCCTTGTAGTCGGCTTCGGAGACGCCCGGCAGCTTCTTGAGGAACGCGACGATCGACCAGATCTCGTCGTCCTTGGCGCCGGCCTGCGCGAAGCTCGGCATGCCCGTCATGTTGATGCCGTTCTTGACCACCCAGAACAACTGCGCGGGAGAGAGCTCACCGACGACGTCCTTCAGGGCCGGCGGATCGGGATGCAGTCCTTCCGAGAACTTGGCCCAATTGACGCCCGGCGCGCCATGGCAATTGGCGCAGCCATGTTCGGCGAACTCCTTCGCACCGGCCTGCACGGTCGCTGCGTCGTTGATGTTGATGGAGGCCGGCGGCTGGTCGTCGGCATGGCGATTGATCGATGCCGTGCGTACCTGCGTCAGCGCCCAGGTGACGACGGCCGGGTCTTCGGCGGTCCCCGCGACGCTGTAGAAGCCGCCGAAAAAGAATGCCGCCGCACCGATGCCGACCAGGATCGCCAGCGCGCCAATCACCGCCAGGATTCGCATGTGAGCCTCCAACGCGTTCGTCTGCCAGCCCTTGGGAAATAATACACTGGATAGGAAATAATACATCGGCCAAAGGGTTGTGTACGTTACGATATCGTGAGCGCGGCCTGGTGCGCCGCAGCGGCACGGTGTCCTGCAAACGGGGATGAGGGACGGGATGACGGCGGCGCGTATGTCAGGGCAGGCAATAGAGAGCGCCCGGCAGGGCGTTCGCTAGGCATGTCGTCCAGCGCGCCCATTCTGGTCGATCGTCTCGCGCCAAGCGAGGCGATTTTCCGCCGCGATCGCATCGTACTTTGCCTCGTCGCCTCGCTTCACGCGGTTGCAATCATCATCATGGCCGCGACCGAAACCGACCTGCTTGGCAAGGCGGCATTCCTGCTGGTATGGGCCGTGCTCAATTGTTTCTGGCTTGCGCTCGTTCGCCGGCCGACGGTGGCGGCGCTGATATCGCTCGAACTCGTCGTTGCGCTGACGCTGCTGTCGCGCTTCAAGTATGACAAGCTCTGGATGACGGTCGATTTCGTCGACCTGATGATCATCGACCGGGACACGTCGGCGTTTCTGCTCGCTGCCTTCCCCTCGCTGCGCGGATGGATTGGGCTCGCGGCAACCGCCACGGCCGCGCTTCTGATCGCGGCGTGGCGGCTCGATCGCTTCCGCGCAAGCCTGGGGGCGAGCCTTGCCTGCGGTTCGCTGTGTATGGCTGCACTTTCCGGTCTGTCACTGTCGTTCCCGACCGATCTCCATGAGGATTTCCTCGGCCAGAACTATGTTTCGAAATTCGCGCGGACCGGGGTTGAGGCGATCCATGAATTTGCCGACCACGGATTCCTGGAATCGGATGTGAGCACGAACGGAAGCCTGAACGCCGCGCCGGTCTCCTGCCATCCGTCACGCAGGCTTCCGCACATCATCCTGCTGCATGATGAATCCAGTTTCGATATTACGGTTGCGCCCGGAATGAAAGTGCCGCCCGGTTACAGCAAGCATTTCCAATCATTCGACGGCAAGGCGCGCAAGCTGGTGGTGGAGGGGGTGGGCGGACCAAGCTGGTTCACCGAATACAACGTGCTCACCGGCCTCTCGGCGCGCTCCTACGGACGCTTCGCCACGTCCGTGAC
>JBAUUA010000164.1:0-8862 GCA_049582465.1 Bradyrhizobium sp.
GTGCCCACCCGCCCGCAACCAGCCTTGAGGAAGAAAATGGCCGACCGAGCCTGGTTTCTTGCCTTCCAGGGACAGCAGCACGGGCCCTATCCGGAGGCCCAGTTCCGCCAGTTCATTGCAGAGGGAAACGTGACCGCGGAAACGCTGGTCTGGACCGAGGGCATGACGAATTGGCAAAAGGCCGGCGATATTCCCGGCCTTTTGGCAGGCGCCCCCTCTCCGGCCGTGCCGCGACCCGGCGGCTCCTCCATAAGCGGCAGCGGCCACGGCAGCCCGCTTTCGATTGACTTGGATCTTTGGGAGTTCGTCTGGCGCAGCCTGACCGTGTTGCTCGGGCTTGCATTCATCATCCCGACGCCCTGGGTCATCGTGATGTATTGCAAGTGGATCGTCTCCTGCGTGCACGTTCCAGGGCGGTCGCACCTGAGATTCACCGGCCGGCCCGCGACGCTGCTGTGGTATTTCGCGGCTCTGATCTTCATCATCGTCGTGGCTCGCGTCGATGCGCGCCTCGTCAATGTCGTCTCGGGCATTGTTCAGCTGGTTCTCTACTGGTTGCTCATCAGATGGTTCGTCGCCAACATCAGTTCGGACGGACAACCGCCCGGCTTGCGGTTCTCGGGCTCATTCTGGGGATATCTGGGCTGGAATCTCCTGGCCTTCGTTTCCATGATCACCGTCATCGGCTGGGCGTGGGTCTACACTGCGCAAATCCGCTGGATGTGCCGTCACGTTGAAGGCACCCGTCGCGAGGTCGTTTTCAACGCGACCGGGCTCGAGTTTTTGTGGCGCTCGGTGGTTACCTTCATTGCTTGCGCCTTCATCATCCCAATTCCCTGGGTGATGAGCTGGTTCATCGGCTGGCAGGTTTCACAGGTCGAACTGGTCGAGCGATCGGCAGACGCCCGCGCCTGAACTCACTTCACTTGCGCTGGCGCAGCGAGCCTTCCTGCGCCACGGAAGCCACCAGCGTGCCGTCCTGGGTGAAGATCATGCCCCGCGTCAGGCCGCGGCCGCCTCGCGCGCTCGGCGAATCCTGCGCGTAAAGCAGCCATTCGTCGGCGCGGAACGGCCGGTGAAACCACATCGCGTGATCGAGGCTTGCCGGCATCATGCGCTTGTCGAACAGCGTGCGGCCGTAACGCGCCATCGCGGCGTCCAAGAGCGAGAAATCCGATGCATAGGCCAGCGCGCACATATGCAGCGCCGGATCGTCGGACAGTTTCGAGGCGGTGCGGATCCAGACATGGATGCGGCCGTCCTCGATCTTCTGGCCGAAATAGCGGTTGAGCTCGACCGGGCGCAGTTCGATCGGCCGGTCGGACTCGTAATAGCGGCGGATGAACTCCGGCATCTCGCGGAAGATGGGCTGCTTTGCCACCTCCTCGGCGGTGAGTTTTTCCGGCGGCGGCACGTCGGGCATCTTGTCCTGATGGTCGAACGCGCTTTCCTCCTCGACGTGAAACGACACCATGATCGAGAATATGGCGTTGCCGTGCTGGATCGCGGTGACCCTGCGGGTCGAATAGCTCTTGCCGTCGCGCAGGCGCTCGACCTCGTAGATGATCGGAATCTGCGGGTCGCCAGGCAGGATGAAATAGCAATGCAGCGAATGCGGCAGGCGGCCTTCGACGGTGCGGCACGCCGCTACCAGCGCCTGTCCGATCACCTGCCCGCCGAACACCCGCTGCCAGCTCGTCTTCGGGCTGTTGCCGCGGAACATGTTCACCTCGATCGGCTCCAGATCGAGAATGGAAATCAGGTCAATCAGGCCTTTGGACATCGAAAGCTTTCTGTTTGTTCGTCATTCCGGAGCGCGAACCCGGAATCTCGCCGTTATCATCTCTGGATTCCGGGTTCGAGGCCTTGCCTCGCCCCGGAACGACGGCCCGGGCGGTCAAGACTCTTGTTTCAGCCCCCTGTTTCGCCCAGCTATAGTCATGTAGCAAGTCCAGTCTATGACCTCGGTGAGTAAGGGTAAGGCATGTCGGCACAGCGAAGCATTGTCATCGGCGGCGGCGCGTTTGCAGGGCTGGCGCTGGCACTGGCGTTACGCCAGGGACTCGGCGCCGACATTCCGGTCATCGTCGCCGATCCCGCGCTTTCGATGCGGCCGAGCCGCGATCCGCGCGCGACCGCCATAGTCGCCGCCTGCCGCCGGTTGCTGGATGCCGTCGGCGTCTGGGACCAGGTCGCGGCCGGCGCGCAGCCGATCCTCGACATGGTCATCACCGATTCCAAGCTGGAAGACGCCACCCGTCCGGTGTTCCTGACCTTCGCGGGCCATGTCGAGCCGGGTGAACCCTTCGCGCATATGGTCGAAAACCGCCAGCTGATCGATGCGCTGACCGCGCGGGCCGAAGCCGAGGGCGTCGATCTGCGCGCCAGTGCCGTGACCGATTTCGCCGCGCGGCCTGATGGCGTCGATGTGACGCTGGCGGACGGCTCAACGATCGAGGCGAGCCTGTTGGTGGCGGCCGACGGCGCGCGTTCGAAACTGCGCGAGCGCGCCGGCATCGCCACCCACGGCTGGGACTACGACCAGTCCGGCATCGTCGTCACCGTCGGCCATGAGCGCGATCATCAGGGCCGCGCCGAGGAGCATTTCCTTCCCGCCGGACCGTTCGCGATCCTGCCCTTGACCGGCAAGCGCTCGTCGCTGGTGTGGACCGAGAAGCGCGCCGAGGCGGCGCGCATCACGGCGCTGAGTGAAGATGAATTTCACGGCGAACTCGAGCGGCGCTTCGGCCTGCATCTCGGTGAGATCAAGGCGCTGGACACGCCGCGCGCGTTTCCGCTGAGCTATTTCGTGGCGCGCTCGTTCATCGGCGAACGGCTTGCGCTGGTCGGTGATGCCGCGCATGTGATCCATCCGATCGCGGGACAAGGGCTCAACATGGGCCTGAAGGATGTCGCCGCGCTGGCCGAAGTGGTCGTCGATGCCGCGCGGCTCGGCATGGATCTCGGCCAGGCCGACGTGCTCGAGCGCTATCAGCGCTGGCGGCGGTTCGACACCATGGCGATGGGGTTTGCCACCAATTCGCTGAATTTCCTGTTCTCGAACGAATCGAAATTGCTGCGCGCGGTGCGCGATATCGGGCTCGGCCTGGTCGATCGCGCACCGCCGCTGAAAAGCATGTTCATCCGCCAGGCCGCCGGACTTGCCGGCGAGGTGCCGCGGCTGTTGAAGGGCGAAGCGCTCTAGGAAACGCGACGGTCAGCGCGCGTCGCCGGCGAGGATGAAGGCCGCGACGGCCTCGATGAGCTCGGGGTCAAGCGCGCGCTCCGGCTGATTGTAGGCGGCGATGTCGTCCGCATCGTCGGTGACATCGACCAGCACGTGATTCATGTCTTCGCGCCAGAGCGTTTTGGCTGCGGGAGACGCGGCACTGAGCGCCAGGAAATCCAGCCGCGCGACCTGCCGGTCGCGACCGCCGCCGGCGATCAGCGTTGGCTGGTCGATCAGCTTCAAGGGAGCGATCGGGTCTTCGGTGAAGGCGGAGGCGATGCCAGGCTGCATCGCCGGCGGGATCGGAAGCCCCGGCGGGAGCGGATCGACGGTCTGGCCGGCCATGATGTCGTCGATCGCTTTGGCGATCGGCGCGAGCAACTCGGGAGTGAGCTTCCTTTCAAGCTGCGCCTTGAGCAGGTCGCCCTGCCGCCGGGCGGCGGTGGCCAACAGCACCAGGCGGTCGACGGGGACCCGCCGCGTGGTCAGGATTGCAACCAGTCCGCCCTCGCTGTGTCCGACCAGAACGACCTTCGAGAATTTTCCGCTGCCGCGCAGGTAATTCACCAACGCCGCCGCGTCATCGACATAATCCTTGAAGCGAAAATCCTCCGGCCGGCCGAATTCCGCTTTCCATCCGCCGGCGCCGCGCTTGTCGTAGCGAAGTGTCGCGATCTTGCGCGCGGCCAGTTGCTCGGCGAGTTTCTTCAGTGTCGCGGGCTTGATCTGGGCGCTGTTACCGTCATGGTCGGTCGTGCCCGAACCCGCGATCAACAGCGCGACCGGCGGCTTCTCGATATCCGGCGGCACCGACAGCACCGCATCGATGGCGCCGATGCGGATCTTGGATTCCTCGGCGGATGCGCTCGCGGCCATCCCCGACAGGCCGATTGCCAGCGTGAGCGCGATCGTCCCGGCGCGCATGCCCTACTCGATCTTCCGCGCGTCTTCCGGCAGCATGATCGGAATACCATCGCGAATGGGGTAAGCGAGTTTCGCCGAACGCGAGATCAGTTCCTGCCGCGCCGCGTCGTATTCAAGCGGCCCCTTGGTCAGCGGACAGACCAGGATCTCCAGCAGTTTGGGATCGACGGTGCCTTCAAGGCGCTCGGGCGGTGAACTCATGTTGTCGTCTCCGGCTTGGTATGGATTTTCTTGACGCATTTTCCTTGCGCGAACCGGTATCCACTTCGCTCGAAAACGCTATAGCATATTCTATCCGATGGAACGCGTGGGATGGCGGCCTATCGCGAGGCGATCTGCAAGAGTTCGTCGAGCACCGCCTGCTGCCGCTCCCGCGGCAAGGGCTTGTCCCACAGCGCAAAGCCGACGAACGCCCAATAGAGGATGTGCGCGCGGGAGCGCGCCACTTTGGGCGCATGCCCGGAGGCCCTGAGCAGTCGCTCCACGTAACCTAGCCGGCGGCGGTCGATCGCCTGCACCGCGCGGCGCGCGACCGGATCGTGCGTCGCCCAGATGCGGACCGCGTTCTCCAGCGAAAGCTTTCCGCCGAACGCCTGGCGCAGCAACAGCTCCAACGGCTTGTCGGTGCCGGAGGCGGCCTCGAGCTTGGCGATGATCTCTTCGGCCGCGACCTCGCGCCAATGCTTCAGGATCGCGGCATGGAACGCGCCGATATCGGCGAAATGCCAGTAGAAGCTGCCGCGCGACACCCCCATCGCTTTCGCCAGCGGCTCGGCCTTCAGCGCGGTAAAGCCGCGCTCGGCCAGTACCTTGAGGCCCTGATCGAGCCAGTCCTTCGCGGAAAGTTGATCGGTCATGGCGTTCCCTGCGACGTCAAACCATACACCACTGTATTGACAGCCGCCAGCGTTGGGCTCATCCTCCATACAGCCCTGTATGGAGGCCGGTCCGATGCGCGATCTCTTGTTGCAATGTTCAGGCGTCGCCGCGATCGCGGCCGCGATGATCCACGGCGTCCTCGGCGAAACCAAGGTGATGCCGCGCGTCACCATCGAGCCGGCGCGCCTGCGTACCCTGATCCGGCTGGTGTGGCAGGCCGGCACGGTGGCCTGGATCGGCGGCGGCGTGCTTCTGATTGCCGCGCCGTGGATGGCCTCGGAGCCGGCGCGGCACTGGATCGTCGTGACCATGGCCTGTGTGTTCGCATTCGCCGCCCTGGCCAATGCATTCGCCACGCGCGGCCGGCACTTCGGCTGGATGGTGCTCGGCGGTGTGGTCGCGCTTGCGGTTGCGGGGTACTGAAGCATGATCCGGAAAAGGGGCGCCGGTTTTCCGAAAAAGATCATACGCAACCGAAGCGAAGCGATCGCTCGCTCTTGATCCAGCGCAACACCTTAGAATGCCTCTAGTTTAGAGCAAGTCTCTTTGCCCGTGCAGCAGCAAAACGCTAGCTGTGGGCATCAATCGGAGATGCGGGTGGTGCGTAAGGGGATACGAGGCGCGATTCGATCCGCGCGGTTCAAGGCGATTGCGTTCGGTGCGTTGGCGTGCCTGTGGCAAGGCGGCGCGGCCCACGCCGAGGACGCCAGTTCCTGGCGCGAGTTGGAGACCAAGTACATTTTCGGATTCACCACCGGCTCGGGCATCGGCCTGGAGGGCGAGAAGGAATTTACCATCGACACGATCGGCCGGTTCGGCAAGCGTGATGGTCATTACGCCGCGACCGAGACCAAGTACGAATACGAATTCACGCCATCGCAATTCGTCCAGATCGAATTCGGTGCGCTCGGGTCGACCCACAATATCGGTGCAATGACCGATCTCGACGGCCGCAACCAGGCCGCCTTCGCCGGCGGCTTTGCCGAATTCCGCTATCTCGCGCTCGAGCGCACCTCGAACAATCCGCTTTCGGTTACGGTCGCGTTCGAACCCAATGTTCGGCTGATCGACGAGACCAGCGGCGATCACGTGCAAAACTACGAATTCGAAACCACCATCAACGCCGATCTCGAACTGATGCGGAACCGGCTTTATGCGGGTTTCAACCTGCTCTACGAGCCCGAGGTGACGAAGACCTTGTTTGACGAGACCGAGCGCGAAGCTACGTTTGGCGGCTCGGCGGCACTGTCGGTTCGGGTGCTGTCCAACGTGGTGCTCGGTGGCGAGGTCTGGTATCTTCGGCATTACGATGCCATTGGTCTCACGGCCTTCACCGGCGATGCCGTGTTGCTGGGGCCCAATCTCTACATCCAGTTCACGCCGAAAATGTTCATGACCGCGGCCTGGAACGAACAGGTCTGGGGCCGCGAGATCGGCAATCGCGCTTCGCTCAATCTGGCGGAGTTCCAGCGCCACCGCGCCCGGCTGAAATTCGCCTGGGAATTTTGATTTTCCTCAATACCGAAAAGGATGACGGGTGACTGCTGTGCCGATGATGAAGAGACTGACCTTGGCCGCGTTCTGCGCGCTCGCGACGTTGCAGGCGGCGCCCTTGCAGGCGCAGCAGGCGACCGAGATCCGGCTGACCTATTCCAAGGGTCAGTTCCAGCCGAGCGAGGTCAGCGCGCCGGCCGACAAGCCGATCTCGTTCCGGGTCAAGAACCTCGACGCCAAGGCCATGGAGTTCGAGAGCACGTCGCTGCGGGTCGAAAAGGTGGTTGCCGCGGGCACCGAAGGTGTCATCAATGTACGGGCGCTCAAGCCCGGGCGCTATGAATTCTACGACGACTTCAACGACAAGGCGCGCGGCGCCCTGACCGTTCAATAGGTGGATTTTCCGTGCTCGCCGCCCTCATCATCGTTTTCCGCGAGGTGTTCGAAGCCGGACTGATCGTCGGCATCGTGCTCGCGGTCACCGGCCCGGTCCCGCACCGCAATCGCTGGATCGGCGGCGGGGTGCTGGCGGGTGCGCTTGCGGCCTGCATCGTCGCAGCCTTTACCGGCGCGTTGTCGCAGCTCTTTGCCGGCATGGGGCAGGAGCTGTTCAACGCCGCCATTCTGGGCGTCGCCGTGGTGATGCTGACCTGGCACAACGTCTGGATGGCGCATCATGGCAGGGAAATGGCCGGCGAACTGCGTGCCGCCGGCCAGGCCGTCGTGGACGGCAGCAAGTCCTTGCTGGCGCTAGCCGTGGTGGTCGGCGTTGCCGTCCTACGCGAAGGCAGCGAGGTCGCGCTGTTTCTCTATGGCGTCGCCGCTTCCGACGGCGGCTCGGGCTTCAGCCTCGCGATCGGCGGCTTCATCGGTCTGGCGCTCGGCGTCGGCGTTTGCCTGTTGACCTATTTCGGCCTGATGCGGATTCCGCCGCGGGCGCTGTTCGCAACGACCACCGGCTTGATCACGCTGCTCGCGGCCGGTATGGCGACGCAGGCGGTGGCTTTCCTCGAGCGCGCCGGCTGGCTCACCTCGCTCGATACCGTGGTCTGGGACACCGGCTGGCTGCTTCCCGAGAACGGCATCGGCGGCCGCACCCTGCATACGCTGATCGGCTACACCGATCAGCCGACCGAAATGCAGCTTGTCGTCTACGTTGCGGTGCTGCTGGTGACGTTCCTGCTGATGCGGCTGACCGGATCCCAGCCGACGGATCGCGGCGTCTCGGCCATGCCGAAGGGCGCCGCGTAATCTCCCCGAGCCTTCCACCCAGTTGTCGGCAGCGCATGCCTGCTACTGCAGCGGCGGATCCCCGCTGGTGCGCTTCTTGGCGAGATCCATCTCGGTGACCGCGACCAGGATTTCCGCGCGGGTCTTGAGGTCGGGCGCTTCCAGCATCGCCTGCTTTTCCGGTGGGCCGTAGGGTGACATCATCGCCAGCGCGTTGACCAGCGCCTCGTTGGGCGCGCTCTCGACGCCTTCCCAGTCGACCTTGAGATTGTTGGCCTTGAGAAAATCCGTCAGCACCGCCAGCAGCGCCTCGCGGTCGACCGCCTCCTCGCCCTTGCGCGCGGTGAAATCGCCGATGAAGGGGAAAAAGTCGACCTTGCATTGCCGGTACGGCGTCAGCACCGTCATTTCCTCGATCACCTTGAAGCGCGCGATGCCGGTGAGTTCGAGGATGTAGCGGCCGTCGCCGGATTCGGCGAGCTGGGTGATGCGTCCGACGCAGCCGACGCGAAACAGCTTCGGCCTGGCTTCGTCCTGGGTATGGGAAACGTCGGGCTGAATCATCCCGATCAGCCGATGGCCGTCGCGGAAGGCGTCGTCCACCATCGCCAGATAGCGCGGCTCGAAGATGTTGAGCGGCATCTGGCCACGCGGCAGCAACAGCGCCCCGGGCAGCGGAAACACCGGGATCACCTCGGGAAGGTCGCCGGGCCCGCGGTATTCGGCATTGATCGGCATCGGCGGTCCGGACGGTTCGCTGGTTTAAGTTCTTAGGTTGGCGCGTATTCGAATCGCAAAACCGGTATCCACTTTTGCGGAATACGCGCTATGAAAACAGAATGGTCGACAGCCGCTTTCGTCCCTCGACGGTGGCTTCGTCGTTCGCCCCCCAAGCCTCGAAGAACTGCACCAGTTGCTTGCGGGCGCCGTCCTCGTTCCATTTGCGGTCGCGCTTGACGATCTCGAGCAGCGCTTGCGTGGCTTCAGCCCGCTTGCCGGAGGCATTGAGCGCGGTCGCGAGATCGAATCGCGCCTGATGATCGAGCGGGTTTGCGGCGACTTTCTGTTCCAGCTCGGTGACCGGGCCCACCGACTTGGCCTGCTCG
>JBAUUA010000165.1:0-1552 GCA_049582465.1 Bradyrhizobium sp.
CCTCTTCACTGGTCCACTCCCCGCCGTCGGGATTGCCGGCCGGCACGCGCGGCTGATTGGGGCTATATCTCTGCAGCGACCCGCCATTGCCGGGCTCGACCGGGCAATCCATGAGGCGATGAGGCAGCATGGACCCGCGGGTCAAGCCCGCGGGTGACGCCGATGATGAAGCATTCGCCTCGATCGGCACGTAACCAGTGGCGGTCAGCACCATCGCCCGGTCGGCGGCAGCGTTGGCGTAAGGGTCAAGCCCGAGCGCATCGCGCATTTCGTTGAGGGTGAGGGCGCCGAGTTTGACGCGGCCTTCGAGGACCGCCTCCATGCCCTTCGGGTCAGCTTCGTCTTCGTCGAGCCAGGCGAGTTCCAGGTCGGGGGAGGCGAACTCCTCGGCGATGATCTCGTCGATCAGGTCCTTGACCCACTCCTTGGTCGGCTCGAGACCCTCATCCTCCGCCTGCTGCGATTGGTTGTCGGCGGTGGCGCGGTTCATCACCTTGGTGGCCCATTGCGGCGGCACCGAAAAGGCGTAGCAGATGATACGGGCGAGCCATTCGTCGAAGTCGTCTTTGTGGGCGGGCTCTTTGGTCTGAACGACCTTGGCGGCGGCCTCGCCCGGCACGAACTTGGCGCGGCGGCGCTTGGCGAGATCGCCGGCGAACTCGGTGTCCCAGTAGTCCTGGAATTGCTTGATCTGGTCGGGTGTCCACGACGTCGGGACGCCGATCAGGGCGTCGGGGATCGAGCCTTCGGAAAAATAGTCGAGCTGCCAGAGCTGGCGGCGCAGCGCGATGTTGACGGTCATCAACACCTGCTGCACCGGCGAATAGCCGTAGACGCGGTGAGCGCGCACGTTGCGCGGCCGGTAGATGATGTCGCGCGCCGAGTAGTCGACGGCCGGCAGGCCCTTGAGCACCTGCTGATAGGCCGGCGGCTGAACCACAGCGCCGTCCGCGCCCACGTAAGGCAGCGGCGTGCGGCCCCAATCGTCGATGACGCGCTTGATGGTGGCGCCGTCAAGCTGCTGCAACGCGCAGAGCTGGCCCGAGCGCGTGCGCTGGCAGTACAGCGTCGCCGCATCGATGACGAACATGTCCTCCAGCAGCGCGCGCAGCCAGGTCTTCCAGCGCGTCACGCCGTCGGGTCGCTGCAAGAAATCCTGGATCGCGACGATGCGCGCGCTGGTGCCGGCCTCGAGGGCTGCGCTTTTGTGCCCCCTCCCTGACCCTCCCCCGCTGGCGGGGGAGGGATGGGTGGGGGCTTGACGCATGCGGATGCGCCAGCGCTGGCGCTCCATCTGGTCCTTGCGCGTCTCAATGACGAGGCGAAGGAGATCGTAGGCGTCGGCGAAGGCGCGCAGCTCGGCAAAGCCGACCGGCTCGTAGGCGCGCGGCCGGGTGGCGAGGTTGTAGCCGGGCGGAAAATCGAAGCGGCGGCCGGCGATATCCGGCGGCGCAATCGGCCTGAGGGGATCGAGCGGGCCGAACCAGTCGGCGCCGGTGCCGCGCGCAATCCCCCACCCTTTCCCTCCCCCGCTTGCGGGGAAGCGTTGGGA
>JBAUUA010000166.1:0-6233 GCA_049582465.1 Bradyrhizobium sp.
GCTTCTTCACGGTCATCGGGTAATAAGTGCCGCCCTTGATGGTGGCGTCGTTGGCGACGATGACGCATTCGCGCCCCGAGATCCGGCCCACCCCGGTGATGACGCTGGCCGAATGCACGTCGCCGCCGTAGAGGCCGTTAGCAGCCAGCGGCGACAGTTCCAGGAACGCCGTGCCCGGATCGATCAAGAGATCGACACGCTGGCGCGCCAGCATCTTGCCGCGCGAAGTATGCCGGATGCGCGAGGCCTCGCCGCCGCCGCCGGCTACCTGGTTGAGCTTCTGCCGAAGCTCCGCGACCAGCGCGCGCATGGCCTCGGCGTTGCGGGCAAAATCGGACGATGTGGGGTCGATCGTGGAATGAAGCGGCATGGCCTTCTGCTGGTTATTGTGCGCCGCAATTTGCGCATCAGGGCGGACGGCATGGTGTCATTGCGCCGCCGCCTTAGGCAACCCAGAACTTTTTGGCCCTGGGAGCGGGACAGAGCCCGGGATCGTGCCCCTAGTGGGTCCAGGGCTCGGCGCGCCGGAAGGCAAAATTGTCGGCATAGGCGGCCTGCCGGCGGGCCGGCGCCTTGGGCTCGATCACCTGGTAGGGGATGCCCTTGCGCTCGCAATAAGCCACCGCCTCCTCCTGGGTGTGGAAGCGGATGGTAAGCTGCTGTTTCATGTCGCCGGACGAGGTCCAGCCCATCAGCGGCTCGATGGCGCGCGGCTGTTCGGGCTCGTAATCGAGCTGCCATTCCTTGGTCTTGGCGGTCCCCGATTGCATCGCGTTTTTGGCGGGCTTAAAGATGCGTGCGGTCATGATTGATAGGGCCCCGTGAGATCTGCGGCATGGAAGCGCGTGGTGGAAACGGCCGGGATAGTATAGAGCCACCTTTCAGAATTTTGATCGGTGATTCCCACCCCAGATGTTACATTTTCCCGTCCGGTATAGTCATTATGCTGCGGTGTGACAATCTTTGCCGCATGCGCCCTATCCTGCTCTGCCCGATCCTCCCGGAAGTATAATTCGAAACGGCACCCATGAAAATCAACGCAACCCTCCCCGAAAAAGGCCGCGACCTCCGCCTCGACCTGTTTCGCGGGGTGGCGAACTGGGCGATCTTTCTGGACCACATCCCCGACAACGTCGTGAACTGGATCACCACGCGGAATTACGGGTTCAGCGACGCCGCCGACCTGTTCGTCTTCATCTCCGGCTACACCGCGTCCTTCGTCTACGCCCGGATGATGCTCGAACGCGGCTTCATCGTCGGCGCCACCCGGCTGACCAAGCGGGTCTGGCAGCTCTACGTGGCCCATATCATCCTGTTCGTCATCTATATCGCCGCGATCAGCTATCTGGCGCTGCGGTTCGGCGATTCCGAGATCATCAACGAGTTCAACGTCGCAGGCCTCGTCGACAACGCGACCGAGACCCTGCGGCAGGGCCTGCTCCTCAAATTCAAACCGGTCAATCTCGACGTGCTGCCGCTTTATATCGTCCTGATGGGGCTGTTTCCGCCGGTCCTGTGGCTCATGCTGCGACGGCCCAACTGGACCATGCTGGCCTCCATCGTGCTGTGGCTCGCCGCCCGGCAGTTCGGCTGGAATTTCACGGCCTATCCGGCCGGGACCTGGTACTTCAACCCGTATTGCTGGCAGGTGCTGTTCGTGTTCGGCTCGTGGTGCGCGCTCGGCGGCGCCCGAAGGTCGATGGGAATCATCAATGCGCGCGCCACGCTGTGGTTTTGCATCGCCTATCTCATTCTCGGCCTTGTCATGACCATGGCCGGCAAATTCCCGGATTTCGGGGCGATGTTCCCGCACTGGCTCTATTCGACGTTCAATCCCAACGACAAGACCAACCTCGCGCCCTATCGCTTCATCCATTTCGTTGTCATCGTGATCATGGTGATCCGGTTCGTGCCCAAAGACTGGCCGGGGCTGCAATGGCGGGTGTTCGATCCCCTGATCGTCTGCGGCCAGCAGTCGCTCGCGGTGTTCTGCGTCGGCGTCTTCCTGTCCTTTGTCGGACATTTCGAACTGATGATGAGCTCGGGCTCGCTTTTTGCGCAGATCTTCGTCAGCATCACCGGCATCGCGATCATGACCGTTGTCGCCTACTACATCTCCTGGTCGAAACGGCAGGACAAGCCCTTGAAGGCGGCGCCGGCCAAGGCCGGCTAGCTCCGGCCTGACCAGGGCGCTTGGCGGCTTCAGGCCGGCCGCGCGCTCGCCGCGACCATCGCGGCAACGTCGCTGTATACCCCGACCAGCGGCCCGACGATCCGGTGCAGCGCATTCTTCGAGATCAGCCTGTCGTGCAGGACCAGATGGTCGATCCCCGTGGTCAGGAAGCAGACCACGGCATCGTCAGGCGTCTCGACGATCGGCTCGCCCTTCACGTTGAAGGAGGTGTTGATCAGGACGGGAACGCCGGTCAGCGCCTCGAAGTCGCGGAGCAGCCGATACAGCAAGGGATTGACCGCTTCGGTCACGGTCTGAACGCGCGCGGTGCTATCGACATGGACGACCGCCGGAATCCTGTCGCGCCATTCGGGACGGACGCGCTTGGCGATCAGCATGAACGGCGAATCCTCCTTGCCCTCGAAAATCTCCCCTGCCCGCTCGGCCAGCACGATCGGCGCGAACGGCCGGAATGCCTGCCGGTGCTTGACGCGGCGGTTCAGGATATCCTTCATTTCCGCATGACGGGGATCGGCAAGCAGGCTGCGATTGCCGAGCGCGCGCGGTCCGAATTCGGACGGCCCCTGAAACCAGCCGATCACGCGCTGCCCGGCCAAAAGCGCTGCGGTTTCGCGGCAGATATCCGCGCTTCGCGTGGCCGTGGTCTGAATGCGAACCAGAAACGGCGAGATGGCGGTTTCAATATCCGCATCGCTGTAGCGCCGGCCGACACAGGAATGATCCATGACGAAGGCGCGGCGCTGCCTGAGGACTTCCAGCCAGCCGAAATAGGCGCAGCCGATCGCGATGCCGTCGTCGCCGGCGGCTGGCTGAATCCAGACCTTTTCGAATCCGGCCTCGCGTGCGATCCGGCCGTTGGCGACGCAGTTCAGCGCGACGCCGCCGGCCATGCACAGATTTGCCGCGCCGGTGGCTTCGCGCAGCCAGCGGGCGCGGGCCAGCAATACGTTCTCGGTGTCGTCCTGCGCCCGCCAGGCGAGATCCTCCCAATGCCGCATCGCCGGACTTGCCTCCCAGCCGCCGCGATCGATCACGAACGGCTGCTTGAAATCGCTCGTCCAGCGCGGCACACGCAAGGCGCCGTCAGTCAGTTCGAGCAGATGCTTGACCTGATCGGGGCGGCCATAGGGCGCGAGCCCCATCAGCTCGCCGCACTTATTCCAGTCGCCGAAGATGTAGGTTGAGGCGCGGCTGTAGAGCGCGCCAAGGCCGGGCATGTTGCAGAATTCGTCGCTCAGGAAACCGCGGTCGGGCTCCATCCAGACTTTCTTCACGCATTCGATCTTCGAGCCGGAGAATTTGTAATAGCTCTCGGATTCGCGCGCGAGCGGGCTCGCGCCATCGCCGGGCGGACAGGATTCGGTCACGTCGGAACGATAGCTGCCGACGTCATCGACGATCATCACCACGCCTTCCTCGAACGGCGACACGGCGAAGGCGCTGTAGGCGTGCGCCAGATGATGCGAGACCGACACCACCTTGTCGGAAAGCGACAGAAACAGCGGATGGCTGGCGGCATCGGCCCGTTCGTGGTCGGGGAGAAAGCCCGGCCGGTCCTGATTAACCAACCGCTCTTCCATCTCGGCGACGGGAAGGATGTAGCAGTTGCGGACGATCAGATCGACGTCGTCGAGCGTGATGCCTTCGGCGTCGAGGCAATAATCGATCACCTCCTTGTAGAAGCCGCTGGCATGCTTCTCGCGCGTGATCCGTTCCTTGGCGATCGCGAACACGATGGCGCCGTCGCGCAGCAAACAGGCACTGACATCATGGTCATAGGTATTGAGGCCGAGAACGTAGATGTGTTGCTTGGCCATCGGCCCTCCTGGACGAGCAGGCTCGCTCTACCCGCGCGGCCTGGTGACCAACCTGCCGCGCGATGAAATCCCCTCCCACTCGGTGGACCAGCCGAAACCATCCTGGCTTCGGCTTCCCTGCAGTGCGAACGCTCCGCCCTGAGGGTCCCTGCATCTGGCGATCCAGCTTCCGCTTGGCAATTCGAGCGGGCCCTTGAAGACCTGTCCGCCACTGCTCTTCACGCGCTCTGCGGCCGCGTCGATGTCGCCGACATTGAAGTAGAAAAGCCAGAACGGGAGCGGATCCTCCGGACGCTTGGTGAACATCCCGCCGATGGTCTGCGCACCCGCGGAGAACAACTGATAGGTGTCGACCGGGTCGATATCTACGCCGGCTTTTTGCCAGCCGAAAAGTTCGCCGTAGAAGGCGAACGCCTTCTCCCAATCCGCGGCAAGCAACTCATGCCAGCCGACGCGCCTCGCCTTGTCCAGATCGGCGGGCCGCCGTTGGCCGGGTTTCACCCCCTCGATCAGACCGAGCGTTGTCGTCTGCGGGTCGGCAACGACCGAAATGCGACCGATGTTGCTGTCGATTGGAGGAACGTACACTGCGCCGCCGAGACGCTTGATCCGGTCGGCAGTGGCGTCTACGTCGTTGACCTCGACATACCCCATCCACCTCGGCGTCGCGCCCATTTTCCTGGCGTCCTCCGGAAGGTTCATGAGTCCGCCTACCGGGCTCCCTTCGGAAGTGAACAAGGTATAGGCCAGCGCCGATGTCGACGCGTCCTGCGCGCCCCAGCCCACGACCCCGGTGTAGAAAGCTTTTGCAGCCGCCACGTCTGTCGTTATCAGTTCGTACCAGGCGAAACGTCCGGGGTAACGGACCATGTCGGTTTCTCCGCTCAAGCCAACAGACCATCGCAGCGCAGCATTGAGCTGCGATGCCTTTCGGTTGCAAGCACGGATATTTCCCTTTCATTCCGGATGTATCGTCGCATTTTTGATTCATTTGACTGATGTGCGGCGGAACGCAGTCTGCGCCTGCGCGTTGCCCCTATCTGCGCGCTGACGTTGTCGGTGGCGGCGAGCCATGCATGTTGCGATTCGATCAAGCAGTGCTCTGCGCTTCATGAACGTCTCGTTCATAAACATGAAGGAAATTCGGCAAGTGACACCGTCACATCAACGTGTGTAACCAGCCTTGCATGGCGCATTTTCAAAGGGTACAATTTCAACGCGGGACTCTGAGCATCGTCGACAAGGTATGGAGGAAGCAAGAATGGCACGGGTGAAGCAAGCTTCGAAGCGCAAGCGTGTGACGAAAACTGTACCGGTGTTAGGGGCCGCCGGATTGACCTTTTCACTGGTAGGGGGGGCGTCCGCAGCGGTCGCTCCGACGCAGGATCAGCCGCGGACGCCGAGCCTCGCACCGGGTCAGGCCATCACGCTCGGTGAAGAAGAAATCGCCGACGTCAGCCTGGCGACATTCTATGTCTTCGACAAGGAGAACACCGCGGCCGCCAAGAGCGGCGTACAGGTAGCCTGGCGCGGATGCGGTGGCTGCCGGGGATGCAGGGGTTGCCGAGGCTGCAGAGCCTGCCGTGGTTGCGGCGGATGCGGATGCGGCGGAGGTTGTTGCCTGTCGTGGGGCGCTTGCCGCCTCTGCTGAACCCAGAGCACCTTCCGATTACATTGACCAACACAGTTCATCATGGCCGGGCTCGACACATTCGATCCCGGCCTATCTTTGTGACCCGGCCAAGCCATGCCGTCCTTGCGGTACAGCGCGCGTCTGTGGGCGCACGCATGACGGACGAGCGGATTCAAGATCTCCGCGAAGTGCTGGCGCGCGAACTCGACGAGGGAATCCCAGTGGTCGAAGAATACGCCTTGCACCGGCGAGCCGGCGCGCGCGGCAAAGTGCGCGTGAAGTCATGAAAGGTACCCGTGCGACCAGCACCTCGCGGCAGGCCGGCAAGGACGTTCCGCAGTTCGCGCCGAATTTCACCGTCTATGTGCTGCCGCCGGATGTCGTCTGTCTCTATTCCGAGGACCGGAAGTTCTTCCTTCACGGCGAGCTCTATTGCGCGCTGGCGTCTGCGATCGCGAAGGGCGGCAAGAGCTTTCGGGAACTGGCCAGCGAATTGGCGCAGGATTTTCCGTCCGACAAGATCGAGGAAGCCCTCAAACGGATGATTGAACGGCGCTATGTCGTCCCGGCATCGCGTTCTCCCGTTGGC
>JBAUUA010000167.1:0-6252 GCA_049582465.1 Bradyrhizobium sp.
GTCGCGGCCTTCACCAAGAAATACAACAAGCCGCCGGAGAACCAGGCCTGGGGCGACTACATCGCCACCAAGATCGTGGCGCAGACCGTCAACGAGTTGAAATCGGCGGAATCGCCCAAGATCATCGAGCATTTCGAAAAAGGCGCAAAATACGATCTCCTGAAGACGCGGCCCGGCTATTTCCGCGCCTCGGATCATCAGTTGATGCATGAGATGTACGCGGTCACCGCGCTGCCCGCCGACAAGATCAAGAATCAGTGGGACATCTTCACCTCGAGCCCGGCGGTGCCCGGCCCGAACGAGGATCTCGAAGTGATCGCCGCCACCAAGGAAGAGAACAGCTGCACGTTCGGAACGTAAGCGGCGAACGCGAAGCGTAGCCGAACGAGAGTGCTGCTCTCCCGTCATTGCGAGGAGCGAAGCGACGAAGCAATCCATTGTCACGATTCCATAACGATGGATTGCTTCGCTACGCTCGCAATGACGGTTTCAGAACCTCAATCTCGCTGTTGGGATCAAAATCATGTCCGCCATCTTGTTAGCGCAGCAAGTCCTCAACGGGCTGCTTGACGGCGTCTATTACCTGCTGATCGCGCTTGGCCTGTCGTTGATCTTCTCGCTCGGCGGCATCGTCAACCTTGCCCATGGCGCGTTCTATGCGATCGGCGCTTACCTGACGCTGGTGCTGTCGCCCTATCTCGGCTTCGGCGGCTCGTTCGTTGCAGCACCGGTGGCAGTGGCGCTGCTCGGCGTCGTGATCGAGCGCACGCTGTTCCGCCGCTTCTATCGCTCCGATCCGATCCTGTCGCTGCTGATGACCTTCGGCCTCGCGATGGTGGCGGAGCAGGGCTTGAGGATGATTTTCGGCGCGGCGCCCTTGTCCTATTCGATTCCGCCCTGGCTGCGCGGCCAGGTCTTTCTCGGCAGTTTCATCTACTCGTTCTATCGCGTGGTGCTGCTCGGCATTGCGGCTGCCTGCATCGCCGGCCTGTGGCTGCTATTGCAAAAAACCTCGTTCGGCCGCGTGGTGCGGGCCGGCGTGCAGAACCCCGACATGGTCGGCGCGCTCGGCATTTCGCTGCAGCCTTATATGTCGGCCGTGGCGGCGCTCGGCATCGGGCTTGCGGGCCTCGCCGGCGTGCTGCTGGCGCCGATCTATTCGATCCATCCGGCGATGGGACAGGAGATCATCACGCCCGCCTTCGTCGTCGTGGTGATCGGCGGTCTCGGATCGTTCTGGGGCGTGGTGGCGGCGGCCCTGCTGGTCGGCCTCGTCAAGGGTGTCATGGTCGGCATCGGCTATTCGGCGGCCTCGACCGCGGCGATTTACCTGTTGATGCTTCTGGTGCTGCTGTTCCGGCCGCGCGGCCTGTTCGGCGAACGCATCCTGCGGTTCGAATGAGGCGCTAACGATGTCAAAGCGCCTGCCAATACCGCTGCTGCTGTCCGCGCTCGGGCTGATCCTGCTGCCGCCGGTGCTGCTCGCGCTCGGCCTCACCATGACCTCGGCCACCGAGGTCGTGGTCTACGCCACGGCCTGCATGGCGCTGAACGTCCTGGTCGGACATACCGGCCTGGTATCGTTCGGCCACGGTGCCTGGTTTGGGCTGGCCGCCTACGCCGCGGCGCTGATCCAGCGCAACCTGATGCATGACTCGTTCTTCGGTCCGACCATAGCAGGCGTTGTGATCGTAATGGTGGTCGCCACCGCTTTCGGCTTCCTGATCCTGCGGCGGCGCGGCGTCTATTTCTCGCTGCTGACGCTGGCGCTGGCGGCGATGCTCTACGCGGTCTCGTTCCGCTGGACCGAGGTCACCGGCGGCGAGAACGGCATCGGCGGCATCACCCGGCCGACGCTGTTCGGCTTCAATCTGGAATCCTCCACCGACTATTACTGGCTGGTCGCCCTGATCGCGTTCGCGGTGCTGATCCTGCTGTGGCGCTTCCATAACTCCACCGTGGGCAGCGTGCTGGTCGCGATCCGCGAGAACGAGCAGCGCGCGCGCTTCCTCGGCTATCCGACCAACCGCTACAAGCTCCTGGCATTCGTGCTGTCCGCCGCCATCACCGGGCTCGCCGGCATTCTTCTACTGTACCAGAACCGCATGACCTCGGCCGATCCGATCTCGGTGTCGTTCTCGGGCGATCTGCTGGCGATGGTCGTGATCGGCGGCATGCGCAGCTTCCTCGGCCCGGCGCTCGGCGCGCTGTTCTTTATCCTGTTTCGCGAATTCCTGGGCATCTACACCGAGAACTGGCTGTTCTGGTTCGGCCTGGTGTTCGTCGCCTTCATCGTGTTCTCGCCGGCCGGCCTCGTCGGCGTCGGCGAGCGGCTGATGGCGCCGTTCCGCAAGAAGACGGTCGAGGACGCCGCGATGTCGGCGCGCCGCATCGAGCTGCTGCCGCTGCCGGAATTCCTGCGGCCGAAATCCCATATCGACGGCGCGGTGCTCGCCGCCCGCCACATCGTCAAGAGCTTTGGCGGCATCCGCGCCGTGCAGGGCGTCGATATCGCCGTCGCCGACCGCACACTGCATGCGCTGATCGGACCCAACGGCGCCGGCAAGACCACCGCATTCAATTTGTTGTCGGGCATGTACGCGCCGGACCAGGGCACGGTGTCGCTGCTTGGCCAGCCGATCGCCGGTCACTCGCCGGAGCAGATCGCGCATGCGGGTATCGGCCGCTCGTTCCAGATCACCAATCTGTTTCCGGCGCTCAGCGTCGGCGAGAACATTCGCCTCGCCATCCAGGCGCGGCATCCCCGCCGCTTCGATCCCCTGACGCCAGCGTTGTCGATCGGCGCGATCAATGCCGAGACCGACGCCGTGATCCGCTATCTCGGCCTTGCCGGCATCGAAACGGCCGAGGCCGGCATGCTGTCCTATGGGGGCCAGCGCCTGCTCGACATGGGGGTGGCGCTCGCCACCGCGCCGCGCGTACTGCTGCTGGACGAGCCGCTCGCCGGGCTGGCCGCGGCCGAACGCGAGCGCATCGGCGCCATCATCAAGCGCATCTCGTCGGATCTGCCGGTGCTGCTGGTCGAGCACGACATCGACCGGGTGTTTCAGCTCGCCGATCAGGTCACGGTGATGAACGAGGGCCGGGTGCTGCTCGACGGCTCGGTGGAGGACGCCCGCGGCAGCGCCAAGGTGCAGGAAGTCTATATCGGCTCGGGCGCGACCGAAGTCGCAGCGAAGCCGCGCGAAACCGCCGCCCGCGTCAGCGCGCTGCTGACGGCAGCTCGTGTCGACACGTTCTACGGCAAGAGCCACATCCTCAACGATGTCAGTTTCACTTTGCACGAGAACGAGATCATCGCGCTGCTGGGTCGCAACGGCGCCGGCAAGTCGACGCTCCTGAAGACGCTGATCGGCATCGCGCCGGCTTCGAACGGATCGATCAAGCTCGCCGACAACGAGCTGATCGGGCTTTCCTCCGCGCAATCAGCCCGCCTCGGCATCGGCTATGTGCCGCAGGGCCGCGGCCTGTTCGCCGGCATGAGCGTCGAGCAGAACCTCGAACTCGGCGGCCTGAAGCGGCAGACCGGCAACGGCGTGCACTGGACGCGGGAGCGCATCTACGAATATTTCCCGCGCATCGCCGAGCGCCTCGACAGTCCCGCCGACTATCTCTCCGGCGGCGAGCAGCAGATGGTGGCGGTCGCGCGTGCGTTGTCGGGCGACGTACGGGTCTTGCTGCTCGACGAGCCCTTCGAGGGGCTTGCGCCCACGGTGGTGGAACAATTATTCGAGACCTTCGACCGCCTGCGCAAGGAAATCGCCATCATCATCGTCGATCACAATCTCGACTTGGCGCTGGCCTTGTCGGATACCACGGTGGCGCTGGAACGCGGCCGGGTGATCCACGAGGGGCCGTCCAAAGCCTTGCGCGACGATCTCGATCTGCGCCGCAAGGTGCTCTGGCTGTGAGAACAGGGTTGTGAGAGAAAATGCAAAACACTGAACGCAATGTCGCCATCGTCGGCGCCGGCCTGATCGGACGCGCCTGGGCCGCGATCTTCGCGCGCGCAGGCTGGAACGTGCGGCTGACCGATCCGCATATCCCGACGCTGAAGGCGGCACCGCGCCTGATCCGCGACGAGTTGCACGCGCTGGCGCGGCACGGCCTCGCCGCCGACCCCGATGGCGCGATGCTGCGGGTCTCGGCCGCGGCAAGCCTGCAGGAGGCCGTGCTCGACGTCGAATTCGTCCAGGAGAACGGACCGGAGAAGATCGAGGACAAGCTCGCGATCTTCGCCCAGCTCGACCGGCTGGCGCCGCCCAATGCGCTGCTGGTATCCTCGACCTCGGCCATCGTGGCCTCGCGCTTCACCGAAGCGCTGCCGGGCCGCGCGCGCTGCCTGGTCGGCCATCCCGTCAATCCACCGCATCTGGTGCCGCTGGTCGAACTGTGCGGTGCGCCGTGGACGTCGCCCGAGGCGATCGAGCGGGCGCGAACCATCTATCGCGAGATCGGACAGGTGCCGGTCACGATCAACCGCGAGATCAACGGTTTTGTGCTGAACCGGCTGCAAGGCGCGCTGCTCGCCGAAGCCTTTCGCCTAGTCGGCGAAGGTTTTATCTCGGCGGAAGATCTCGATCACACGGTGAAGGATGGGCTCGGCTTGCGCTGGTCGTTCCTGGGGCCGTTCGAGACCATCGAACTCAACGCGCCCGGCGGCATTCCCGATTATTGCGCGCGCTACACCGGCTTCTACAAGGAGCTTGCTTCGGCCGCCGCTGGCCCGGACGTGTATCAAAGCCCCAATGTGGATCGGGTGATCGCGGCATGGCCGCATCAGCCGACGCCGGAACGCATCGCGGCGCTGACGCAGCGGCGCAACGAACGCCTTGCGGCGCTGGCCGCGCACAAGGCCGTTCAGAACAACAAAGCATGAACCATCGACGTCTGTAAGAAAGTGAGCAAAACATGAGCCGTAAAGTCATCATCACCTGCGCCGTGACCGGCGCCATCCACACCCCCTCGATGTCGAAGGCGCTGCCGGTAACGCCGCAGGAAATCGCCGATGCCGCGGTCGACGCCGCCGAGGCCGGCGCCGCCATCGTGCATCTGCACGCGCGCAACCCGAAGACCGGCCAGCCCGACCAGAGCCCCGAGGCCTTCGCGCCGTTCCTGAAAATTATTAAGCAGCGCTCGAACTGCGTGATCAATCTCACCACCGGCGGCGCGCCGACCATGACGGTGGACGAACGCGTCCGCCCCGCCGCGGTCTACAAGCCCGAAGTCGCTTCCCTCAACATGGGTTCGATGAATTTCGCCTTCTTCGGCATGCTCAACCGCTTCAAGAAATTCGAGCACGACTGGGAGCTCAAGCATCTGCAGAACAAGGACATTGTGTTCCGCAACACCTTCCAGGACATCGAATACGTCCTGAAGACGCTGTCGGAGACCGGCACGCGCTTCGAGTTCGAATGCTATGACACCGCGCATCTCTACAATCTCAATTATTTCCTCGAACAGGGCATGGTGAAGCCGCCGCTGTTCGTGCAGACGGTGTTCGGCCTGCAGGGCGGCACCGGGGCTCACCCTGAGGACGTGCTGCACATGAAGCGCACCGCCGAGCGGCTGTTCGGCGACAAGATGGTGTGGTCGGTGCTGGGCGCCGGGCGCAACCAGCTTCCCATTGCTGCGATGGCGGCGGCGATGGGTGGCAACGTTCGCGTCGGACTGGAAGACTCGCTGTGGGCCGCGCCCGGCCGCATGGCGGCATCGAACGCCGAGCAGGTGACGCTCGCGCGCAAGATCATCGAGGGCCTTGGCCTCGAGGTCGCTACTTCCGACGAAGCGCGCGAAATTCTTCATCTCAAGGGCGGCGACAAGCTGGAAGTCTGACGGCTTCAAACGGCTGCGGTGGTCAGCGGTGGCGGTTCGTCCCCTGCATCGACCAGATCAGGAAAGCTTGCAATAGACGCAACGCGGTTGCGCCTCACGCGATAGCGCGCGGCTCGATGTGGCGGTAATCATTCCGACTTGGCGGTCGGGGTGTCATGACATTGATTAGCGCATCTGCAGACGGCCCGCGCGCCGCGCGCCACCGTGGACGGTGTCTCGGCGCCACCGCGTTGGCCGGCGGCGCGGTCGCGCTTTGGCTTGCGATGACGCCGATGTCGGCGACGCCTGCGATCGCCGCCGACGGCGATGGCGGTGCTAGCGGCGGAGCCAATCCGGTCGGCGCCGGCGCGACGGGATTTGTCGGCAACGCGGGCGGCACGGGCACCGATGCCGGGG
>JBAUUA010000168.1:0-21294 GCA_049582465.1 Bradyrhizobium sp.
GCGCTCTATATGTTGGTGCGCAGCTTGACCCCCATTCTGATGGGTGCGTCCTAAGAGATCGCCGGGAGACCAGGATGAAGAAATCGATCGATCCGGCGCGGCCGAATCATGGACGCAGCCGGCGCGAGGCGCTTGGCCTGTTCGGCGCAGGCGCCGTCGTGCTCGGTCTTCAGATCGCGCCACGTGCGGCGCTGGCGGAAGACCACGAGGAGAACGTCCTGACCGAAGCTCTGGTGTTGCGCGATCCGGACATTCCGGCGGCGGGCAATCCCAAGGGAGACATCACGATCGTCGAATATTTCGACTATCAGTGCCCGTATTGCCGCAAGGTCGAGCCCGAGCTGAAGCAGGTGGTGCATGACGACGGCAAGGTCCGGCTGGTGCAGAAGGACTGGCCGGTGCTGGGACCGGTCTCGGTGGTTGCCGCGCGGATGGCGCTGGCCTGCAAATACCAGGACAAATACCTTCAAGCCCACGAAGCGCTGATCGGCGTCAATTCGAAACTGACCGAGCCGCGTATCCGCGAGCTGCTCGCGGGTGCCGGCATCGATGTCGACCGTGCCACGCGCGACCTCGAGACCAACGGCAAGGCGATCGACACGATCCTGGCGCGCAACAACGACCAGGCGACGGCGTTCGGCTTCAACGGAACGCCGTCTTTCATCGTCGGTAAATTCCGGGTGCCGGGCGTTCTCACCATGGAGCAATTCGGCATGGCCATTGCCGACGCGCGCAAGGCGGCGAAAAAGAAATAGCCGCGATCCGTAGCATAACGCCCCCGCCAGGTGGCGAGGGCGAAAGGTTTAGCGGATATAAAGTCTTCGCGGATATGGATATCTTGGCGAATATTTTGCGATTACTTCGACGACAGCCGGATCCAGTCGTCATGGGCGCGCGTCTTCAGCGCGTGCCAGTCGGTGGCTGCGACGTCCCAGTTCACGATGGTGCGATTGTCCTGCGCCACCTGGCCGTTGGCGACCGTCGAGGTCTGCATCGAATCGTAGGCATAGACGCTGCCGACCAGCAGCAACGCGCCCAAAATCATTCCCAGAAACATTTGCATGGTGGAACCTCCTCCTGTCACGCCGACAACGTTGTCGGGACCGGAAGGTTCCACTCGCCACGGTGGGCGCCGGGTGACGGGCCTGTCCGGCGCAGCCGTGTCGCATTTGCCCAATCATCAGGCGTCACAAGGGCTTGAAACAATCGTGAGCGAGGCATCAATGATCATTGCCTCGCCGCGTCAAGGAGAAGACATGACCGACAAGACCAGCAAAGTAGCGATCGTCACGGGGGCCTCGCGCGGCATCGGCGCCGCGGTGGCGGAGCGGCTCGCGGCTGACGGCTTCACCGTCGTCATCAATTATTCCGCAAATGCAAAGCCCGCCGACACGCTCGCGCGCGAGATCGAGGGCAAGGGCGGCCGGGCGCTCGCCATCAAGGCCGACGTCGCCGATCCCGCTGCGGTACGCGGCATGTTCGACGCAGCAGTGGCCGCGTTCGGCGGGGTCGACGTGCTCGTCAACAATGCCGGCATCATGAAGCTCGCCAAGATCGCGGACAGCGACGATGCGCTGTTCGACCAGCAGATTGCGGTCAACCTCAAGGGCAGTTTCAATGCGATGCGCGAGGCCGGCAGGCGGCTGCGCGACGGCGGCCGGATCGTCAATTTCTCCACCAGCGTGGTCGGGACCAAAATGGAGACCTACGGCGTCTATGCCGCCACCAAAGCGGCGATCGAGACCATGACGGCGATCCTGTCGAAGGAAATGCGCGGCCGCAACATCACGGTCAATGCGCTTGCGCCGGGCCCGACCTCGACCGACCTGTTCCTCGACGGCAAATCGCCCGAACTGGTCGAGCGCCTGGCGAAGATGAATCCGCTGGAGCGGCTCGGCACGCCGGAGGATATCGCTGCCGTCGTCGCCTTCCTGGTCGGCCCGGACGGCTCCTGGATCAACGGCCAGGTGCTGCGCGCCAATGGCGGCATGGTGTAAGCATCACCGATCGCCGTTGAGCCAGTTCAGGATCGGCGCGTTCATCTCGCGGGGATAGCAATGGCTGAGGTCGTCGAGTTCGCGGTAGGTGACGTCGGCGCCGGCCGTCGATAGTGCGTCGCGCGTCTGCCGCGCCACCTGCACCGGAAACATCCAGTCGAGCCGGCCATGGACGAGATAGACCGGCAGGCCGCGCAACCTTTCCGCGTCCGCCATCTCCGCCATCAGCGGATGGAAGGTGGCGGCGACCGGCGCCAGATGGGTGAAGGGCGAAGCGCTGCCTAATCCCGTGACATAGCAGAAGGTACCGCCGTCGCTCATTCCGGTCAGCAGCAGCTTTGTCGGATCGACGTTCCAGCGGCAGCACACGGCATCGAGAATGCGATTGAGGTTCTCCGTGTCGGTGTCTTCGCCCATCAGCGCCCAGGTGCTTTTGTCTGAAGCGTTGCCGGTCGCGGTCGGCGCCACCAGGATGGCTCCAAAACTGCGCGCGTCGCGCAGCCAGCTCCACAGGAAGCTGCGGCCGTTGCCGCTGCCGCCATGCAGCGCCATCACCAGCGGCCAGGCGCGGTCGGGCGTGTAATATTCCGGCACGTAGAGCGAGAAGCCGCCGCGGCTGCCGGGCTCGTTGTTGTTGTGAAGGATCCCGGTGTTTTCGTTCGCAGGCTCCGTGAAGCGCGCCTGCAGGCCGGCATCCTCGCGCAAGCCGGGGTCGAGAAAGAAGCTGCTCACCGGCGGCAATCTCGCGGTGAGCGGATAAAGCGCCTCCTGCGCACGCGGGGCGTGGCGCAGCGCCCGGAACACGGCGATCAGGTCGCCATTGCCGTGCTGGACCGCGCGTAGCCCCGCGAATGCGGTCAGCGCCGCATCGCTCGCGGCTTCCAGCGGTGACTTGAGCCCGGCGACTTGCTCCGGCCAGCCGGCGAGCCGCGGACGGACGGCCTGCAGGGCCTGGTCCGGCTCGCCCGCGGCCTCCATGACCGCACCGAATTCCGGCGGATTCAGATGGCGGGCGACGAAGGCGAGCGCTTCGAGCGATTGCAAGAGCGGCGGCAGCACGGCCACGATGTCGTCGACCACGGCCTCGCTCATCGTCCGCTCCCGCTTGCGTCCTTTGACAATTCCAGCGCGCCAACCTGCGATAAACCAAGGCGCTTGCCGCAAGACCGCACGCTAATGCAGCCGCGGTCCCTTCAGCAGCTTGGCGCGGTCGGTTGAGGTCAGCACCACATCGAAGGTGACGCCGTCATGGTAGACGGTCAGCGGCACGTCGACGCCGGCCGGACCGAGCCCCCACATTTTCCGGTAGAAGGCGCCCTGGCTCGTGACCTTCTCGCCGTTCACAGCCAGGATGACGTCGCCGGCCTTGAGTTCGGCGCGCGCTGCCGGCCCCTTGGCGGAGATGCCGATCACCACCACCCTGTCGTCGATCTCGGTCGAGTACATTCCGAGCCAGGGCCTTGAAGGCTTGTTGACGCGGCCGAACTTGCGCAAATCGTCGAGCACCGGCGTGAGCAGATCGATCGGCACGATCATGTTGACGTGCTCGGCCTTGCCGTCGCGTTCGCGCTCGAGCTGCAGCGAGCCGATCCCGATCAATTCGCCGCGGGTCGAGATCAGCCCGGTGCCGCCCCAATTGGGATGCGCCGGATGGGTGAATATCGCCTCGTCGAGCAGATATTCCCAGTAGCCCGCGAATTCCTGCTTGGCGGCGATCTGGCATGCGACCGAGCGGGTGCGCCCGCCGGCGCCGCCCACCACGACACGGTCGCCGACCTGGGCGTTGCGGGAGGAACCAAGCGGCAGTGGATCGAGATCGATATGGCCCAGCGCCTGCACCAGGCCGAAGCCGCTCTCGAAATCGAAGCCGAGCGCATGGCCTTCGACGACGCGCCCGTCGCCGAGATGCAGCCAGACCGATTCAGCCTCGGTGATCAGATAGCCGATGGTCAGCACCAGGCCGTCGTCGATCAGGACACCATTACCGGCGCGCTCGGTGCCCAGCGTCTCCGCACTGAAGGCGTCGGCGGGGACGATCGAGTGCAGACCGACCACCGAGGAAAGCACGCGATCGAGATCGAAACTGTAATCGCCCGGCCGTGGCTGATACGCCGGCGGCACTTTCCATTCAGTCAAAGAGGGCATGGAGAATCTCCTGGCCTGTCGGTGCGCCGTCCCTTCGCAAATCCGTGCGAACTGCGCGCTAACCGCTGACGATATATAATATGTCGCAAACGGCCGCTGCGAAAGTCTCGATCAGGCGAACCCACATACATTACCGCGCCGGAATACCGCCCCGCACGGGAGAAATCACCGGATGCGGATGATCTCGGCTTCGCCGGCGCCGGCGGCGACGACATCGCCGACGCGCTTGCCGAACATCGCCCGCGCCAGCGGCGAGACGTGGGAGATCGAGCCTCGGGCGGGGTCGGCCTCGTCCTCGCCGACGATCCGGAACGTCTGCTCCCGGCCGTCGTCGCGCTGGATGGTGACGGAAGTGCCGAACCGCACTTCGGAAAAATCCGAAGGCGCGGGGACCACGCGCGCCGTCGCCCGCCGCACGGTCCAATAGCGAAGGTCTCTGCCTGCTGCCGCAAGCGCGGCGCGGTCGGCGGTCGCCTGCGCCTTCGCGTAGGCTTCGCCGGCGGCTGCGAGCGCCCGTTCGATCTGCGCCAAACCTGTTTCGGTGACATCGTTGGGATGCTCCGAGATCGGCCGTTCCGGCAGATCGTCGGGATGATCGGTGTCCTGTTCTCTAACGAAGGCTCTGCTCATCAGCACTCACCGGATGGGTTGCAAACGATCGGAAAGAGAACAATCATCGGACGGTTCCGTTCCCTTGGCCGGGGCGGCCTGCCTCGCCCCGCGGACCAAACCGAAGCGAGCCCGGCGCCATGACCGATCCGTTCGACCTCGAGCGCTTTGTCGATGCACAGGCGCCGGTCTATCCGCACGTTCTGTCGGAATTGCGCCAGGGCCGGAAGCAAAGTCACTGGATGTGGTTCATCTTCCCTCAGCTGGCCGGTCTCGGGAATAGCGCGATGGCGCGGCGCTATGCGCTTTCCTCCCGCGACGAGGCGGTGGCCTATCTTGGGCACGCCATTTTGGGGACAAGACTCAGGGAATGCACCGCGCTCGTCAATGCCGTCGAGGGCCGAACCATCTACGAAATCCTCGGCAGTCCCGACGATCTTAAATTCCGTTCGTCGATGACGCTGTTCGCCGCGGTGTCACCCGAGCCGGCATTCGCCGCGGCGATCGGGAAATTCTATGGCGGCACGCCGGATCAAAAGACGCTGGAGCTGCTCCGCAGTTG
Source organism: Bradyrhizobium sp. (assembly GCA_049582465.1). GTDB lineage: Bacteria > Pseudomonadota > Alphaproteobacteria > Rhizobiales > Xanthobacteraceae > Bradyrhizobium. The sequence goes on from JBAUUA010000168.1 coordinate 5,314, forward strand.
ACTTCACTCGGCGGCTTTCGGCGCGTGCGACGGCATGATCCGGAAGTCGCGACCCTCCTGCAGCAAAGCGGTGCGCTCGTCGCGCAGCAGCGTGCGACGGACCTTGCCGGAATCGTCGCGGGGGCTGACGCCGACGATCTCGTAACTTTCCGGATGCTTGTAACGGCTGAGCTGGTCGGCGAGGTGAGCGCCCATGCCGTCGATCACCGATCGTTCGTCGGCCTCGCCGGCGAGCTCGAGGATGGCATGAACACGTTGCCCGAATTCGGGATCAGGCAGGCCGACGGCGACGCAAGAGCGCACGTGCGGGTGCGCCATGACGGCGGCTTCGACCTCCGCCGGATAGATGTTGGCGCCTCCGCGCAGGATCATGTCCGCGAGCCGGTCGCCCAGATAGAGATAGCCCTCGGCGTCGAGCCGGCCGATATCGCCAAGCGACTCCCAGCCATCGGGACGGCGCTTCGGCGTGGCGCCGAGATAGTGATAGGTGCTTCCGGCCCCCTCTGTCGGCAGGAAATAGATCTCGCCGCTCTCACCCGGGGCGACATCATTGCCGTCTTCACCGATGATACGCAGCGCCGAGCCCTCGCCAATCTTGCCGACCGATCCCCTGTGCGCCAGCCATTCGACGCCCGATATCACGGTGGCGCCCTGCCGCTCGGTGCCGCCGTAGAGTTCCCAGATTCGTTCGGGGCCGAGCCACTCGATCCATTTTTCCTTCAGCCAGGGGGGCATCGGCGCGGCCATGTGGAAGACGATCTCCAGGCTCGAAAGGTCGTAGCGTTTGCGCACGGCTTCCGGCAGCGACCAGATCCGGTGCATCATGGTCGGCACGAAGTTGACCCACTGAATTCGATCGCGGGCGATCAGCCGCAGGGTCTCCTCTGCATCGAATTTCACCATGCCGGTGACGCGTCCGCCGGCGAACAGCGCCGTATGCGACACGATGAAGGGCGCGTTGTGGTAGAGCGGACCGGGATTGAGCAGCGCCACGCCCTGCGGCATTCCCAGGATTGGCGCGGTGGCGGTATCGACGACCGCGGGATTGTGGTCGAGGATCACCTTCGGCCGTCCGGTCGATCCGCCGCTGGTCATCGCCTTCCAGTAGCGGGCGACCGGATTATGCACCGGCTCGTCGGACATGCCGTCAGGCGTGAAGTCGGCCGGCACCGAATTCGGCGCATTCCAGTCGGCCTCGCCGCCGACGACCAGAGAGGGCCTGAGAATGTCGAGCACCGCGGCGGCTTCGCCGCGAGGCAGCCGCCAGGAAAGCGATGTCGGCGTCGCGCCGAGTTTCCACACCGCAAAGCTGGTCTCGAAGAAGGCATTGCTGTTGGGCAGGCCGATGGCGACGAAATCGCCGGCCTTTACCCCCTTGGCGGCAAAGGCGCGGGCGCGGCGGTTGGCGCCACGTTCGAGCTGCTCCCAGCTCAGCGTGTCCTCGCCATGGCTGATCGCAATCGTGTCCTTTGGCTTGCGATCGGCGTACCAGCGCGGCACATCGGCGATCGGAATGAGCATTTGACGCCTCCCACTGACGGCTTTTCCCAAGCCCTTTTATTGTCCATGCGGCGTGCGGCGAGACGCGTCTCGACCGCACAGCCCGGCCACGGTTGTGACTCAAGGCGGGCGCGGCGTCTACATGGCTGAGCCGAAGCCGCAGCGTTGGCGACGCCGCCTTCTCGCCATCCGCATGGCAGGTCGACCGGCCGGCGCTAGGCGAGGTCCGGCGAAACTGCTAACGATTTTGCTCCCGCATTCGATCAGGGGCCGGTGCATGGACAACCGCAGTGATATTTGGCGTGGCGTCGACACGATCAAGGCGCGTTTCATCGCGCTCAGCGACAGGGTCTGGGCGATGCCCGAAGTGTGCTACACCGAGGCGCGATCCTGCGCCGAACATCTGGCCGAGCTGCGCCATCAGGGTTTCCGCATCACAGAGAATGTCGCGGGCATTCCCACCGCCGTGATGGGCGAGTGGGGCGAGGGCGGGCCCGTCATCGCCTTCCTCGGCGAATACGACGCGCTGCCCGGCCTCAGCCAGGAGGCTGATGTGGCCGAACCGCGTCCGGTCGAGGCCGGAGGGCATGGCCACGGCTGCGGCCACAATCTGCTCGGCTCCGCGGCGCTGCTTGCCGCGACTGCCGTGAAGGACTGGCTTGCCGCCCACAAGGTCCCCGGGCGCGTGCGCTATTTCGGCTGCCCGGCCGAGGAGGGGGGCGCCGCGAAAGCCTTCATGGTGCGCTCGGGCGTTTTCGAGGACGCCGACATCGCGCTCACCTGGCATCCCTCGAGCTTCTGGGAGGTGGTGGTGACGCCGTCGCTCGCCAACACGCGCGCCGATTTCATCTTCACCGGGCGCACCTCGCATGCCGCGGCCTCGCCGCATCTGGGCCGCAGCGCGCTCGACGCGGTGGAGCTGATGAATGTCGGCGTCAATTACATGCGCGAGCACATGCCGAGCGACGCCCGCGTGCATTATGCCCTGCTCGACACCGGCGGCATCGCACCCAATGTGGTGCAGGCCCATGCCCGCGTACGCTATTCGATCCGCGCCCGCGACCTGCCCGGCATGAATGAACTGGTGGAACGCGTGCACAAGATCGCGCAGGGCGCGGCGCTGATGACCGAGACCAAGATGGAGATGCGGATCATTTCCGCCGTCTCCAATGTCCTGCCCAACACGCCGCTGGAGCAGATGCTCCAGAGGGTCATGGAGGAACTCGGTCCGCCGCATTTCGACGAGGCCGACAAGGATTTCGCCACGAAAATCCGCGCGACGCTGACCGAGAAGGACATCGCCAGCGTCTATCACACCATCGGCATGGATCCGACCGACCGTCCGTTGGCCGATTTTCTGGTGCCGCTCGATGCCAGGCGCAACCCGCTGATCGGCTCGACCGATGTGGGCGACGTGAGCTGGGTGGTGCCGACCGTTCAGGTCCACGCCCCGACGGTCGCCATCGGTACCCCGTTCCACACCTGGCAGGTGGTGGCGCAGGGCAAGAGCCCGGCCGCCCACAAGGCCATGGTGCAGGCCGCCAAGGCGATGGCGGGGCTCGGCGTCAAGGCGCTGACGGAGCCTGATCTGATCGCCGCCGCCAAGGCCGACCTGCGGAGGCGCACCGCCCGCACCCCCTATGTCAGCCCGTTGCCGGACGACGTCGCGCCCCCCTTGGACATGTCCCTGACCTGATCCTCGGCCGGATTGGCGCCTGATCCGGCGAACAAATTTTGCGCAACGCGGCATGCGCCGGCACGCGCTTTGGCACAAGGTTACCGCCGGATTGCCGAAACGGTGTGCGCCGAAGCGGCGTTTTGCTCAAGCAACAACCAGAAAACCGGCCGTGTCCCTGCCGCAATAAGTTGACGCGCGGGGTGTTCGGTGTGCCATCTTCCCCCGGGACACTTTTTCTCGAGATAGCTGGTTCTCGAGATATCTCGCGCGGCCGTTGCTGAAGGCCGCCTGCAACCATACGCGAACCGGACGAGGCGACCATGATGGACACTGAATTGCGTAGTATGATCGACGAGGTGAAGGACGGCCGCATGGACCGCCGCGCTTTCATCCAGCGCATGATCGGATTTGGCCTCACCGCGCCGATGGCCACGCAGATTCTCGCCATCGGCGGCGTGGCCATGGCGCAGAGCCCGTCACCCTACAAGCCGACCAAGCGCGGCGGGGGCGGCCCGCTGAAACTGCTGTGGTGGCAGGGGCCGACCCTGCTCAATCCGCATTTCGCCACCGGTACCAAGGACCAGGATGCCTCGCGCATTTTCTACGAGCCTCTTGCGAGCTGGGACCTCGACGGAAACCTCAATGCCATCCTCGCGGCCGAACTTCCCTCGATCCAGAACGGCGGGCTGGCCGCCGACGCCAAATCGGTGACCTGGAAACTCAAGCCCGGCGTCAAATGGCACGATGGCAAGCCTCTTACCGCCGACGACGCGGTGTTCACCTGGGACTACGCCCGCGATCCCGCCACCGCAGCGGTCAGCGTCGGCGTCTATCGCGACCTCGCCGTGGAAAAGATCGATGATCTGACGGTCCGCGTCGTGTTCGACAAGCCGACGCCGTTCTGGGCCAATGCCTTCGTCGGGGCCTATGGCTGCATCCTGCCGAAACATTTGTTCGCCGACTTCAAGGGTGCCAAGTCCCGCGACGCCTCGACCAATTTGGCGCCCGTCGGCACCGGCGCCTACAAGTTCGTCGAGTTCAAGCCGGGCGATCAGATCCGCGGCGAACTCAACCCCGACTATCACATGCCGAACCGCCCCTACTTTGACACGATCGAATTGAAAGGCGGCGGCGATGCCGTCTCCGCGGCGCGCGGCATCATCCAGACCGGCGAATATGATTATGCCTGGAACATGCAGGTGGAGGATGAGGTCCTGCTGCGGCTGGAGAAGGGCGGCAAGGGCAGGACCATCTACGCGGTCGGCGGCGATATCGAGTTCATCGCCGTCAACTTCACCGATCCCAATACCGAGGTCGACGGCGAGCGCTCCTCGATGAAGACCAAGCATCCGATCCTGTCCGATGCCGCCGTGCGCAAGGCGCTTGCGCTGCTGGTCGACCGCGAGACGATCCAGAAAGCCATTTACGGCCGCGCCGGACGCGTCACTGCCAACTACCTCAACGGGCCCGCGAAGTTCGTCTCCAAGAACACCTCGTGGGAATTCAGCGTTGAAAAGGCGGGCAAGCTGCTGGACGAGGCCGGATGGAAGGTGGCTGCGGACGGCATCCGCGAGAAGGACGGCAAGAAGCTGAAACTGCTCTACCAGACCTCGATCAACGGCCCGCGGCAGAAGACCCAGGCGATCGTCAAGCAGGCGATGCAGAAGGCTGGAATCGACGTGGAGCTGAAATCGGTCGTGGCTTCGGTGTTCTTCTCCTCCGACGTCGCCAATCCCGACACCTACGCCAAGTTCTACGCCGACATCGAGATGTTCCAGATCCCGATGACCCAGCCCGACCCGGACCAGCTCATGCGCCGTTATCACTCGCGTTTTGTCGCCACCAAGGAGAACAAGTGGCAGGGCACGAATTTCCCGCGCTTCGTCAATGCGGAGTACGATGCGGCGGTCGACGCGGCCCAGAACGAAACCGATCCGGTCAAGCGCGCGGCCCTCTACATCAAGTGCAACGACCTGCTCTGGCAGGAAAACGCGTTCATCCCGGTCATGCACCGCATCAAGGTCGGCGCCAGCGCCAACACGCTGCGCCCGGTCATGAGTGGTTGGGCCAACGATCTGGACAATCTGCAGGACTGGTACCGCGAGACGTGAGAGAGGAGCCATAAGAGGATCGTTCCCTGATGGGACAGTATATCCTGCGTCGCCTCCTGATCGCCGTGCCGAGCCTGCTCGGCATTTCCTTGGTTCTGTTCATCGTGCTCGCGCTCGCGCCCGGCGATCCCTTCTCGGAACTGGCGACTAATCCGAACGTGCCGCCCGAAGTGGCTCTCGCGCTTCGGGCCAAGTTCGGCCTCGACGATCCGATCTGGCTTCGCTACCTCCACTGGATCGTTGCGATGGGGCAGGGCGACTGGGGTTTTTCCTTTGTCAGCCGGATGAACGTGGACACGCTGATCCTGCAGCGCCTGCCGGCCACGCTCTATGTGATCGGCTCGGCGCAGTTGCTGGCGCTGCTGATCGCGATTCCCGTCGGCGTCTACGCCGCCACCAGGCCCTATTCGCTGTTCGACCAGGTCGCCAACACCTTCGCCTTCATCGGATTTTCGCTGCCGACCTTCTTCACCGGCATCCTGTTCATCCTGATCTTTTCGGTGAAGCTCGACTGGCTGCCGTTCGTCTATACGACCGACATCAAGGGGACCGGCATCGTCTGGGTCGGTGAACAGATAAGGCAGGCGATCATGCCCGTGATGGTGCTCGGCCTGTTCCAGGCGGCGTCGATGACCCGCTTCGTGCGCTCGGCCATGCTGGACGTGATCCGCCTCGATTACGTCACCACCGCGCGCTCCAAAGGGCTCGGACAGCGCAGGGTCATCGTCGGGCATGTGATGCGCAACGCGATGATCCCGGTCGTCACCCTGATCGCGCTGCAGATGCCGGCCGTGTTCGGCGGCGCCATCGTCACCGAGCAGATCTTCCGCATTCCCGGCATCGGCTCGCTGCTCATCTCCTCGATTCTCTCCAACGACACGCCGGTGGTGATGGCCGTGACCTTCGTCTTTGCCTGCCTGGTGGTGCTCTTCAACCTGATCGCGGATGTTCTGTATGGCTGGCTTGACCCTCGCATCTCCCTCCGCTGAGCGGCGCGGCTTTTCGCCCTGGCGCGAGACCTGGCGGCGTTATCGCCGCCACAAGCTCGCGCTTGTCAGCGCGGTGCTGCTGCTTGTCCTGGTTCTGGCGGTTGTGTTCGGCCCCTTCGTCTGGCGCGTGCCGATCAACGAGATCGATTTCACAGCGCATCTCGAGGGGCCCTCGCTCGCCCATCCCTTCGGCACCGACGATCTTGGTCAGGACATCCTCGCCCGCATGATTTATGGAGGCCGCATCTCGCTTGCCGTCGGCCTTGCCGCGATGACGGTCTCGGTGATCGTCGGCACGCTGATCGGCGCGCTTGCCGGCATGTCGCGGGGCGCGCTCGGTCATGCGCTGATGTGGGTCACCGATCTCTTCCTCTCGCTGCCGCAATTGCCGCTTCTGCTGCTGCTGATTTACCTGTTCCGCGACGGGCTCAAGGCCGTGTTCGGCCCCGAGGGCGGTATCTTCATCCTGATCGTGCTGGTGATCGGCGGCCTGCGCTGGATGCCCGTCGCGCGCCTGGTGCGCGCCCAGTTCCTCTCTTTGCGCGAGAAGGAGTTCGTCGAAGCCGCCCGCGCGCTCGGCGCCAGTCGGATGCGGCAGGTGGTCCGCCACATCCTGCCCAACGCGCTCGGACCGGTGATCATCGCAGGCACGATCGATGTCGCCGCCGCCATCATCGCCGAATCGACGCTGTCCTTTCTCGGCCTCGGCTTTCCGCCGGATACCCCGACCTGGGGGCGGCTATTGTATGACGCCAAGGACTATCTCGACATTGCCGCGCACTGGGCGCTGTTTCCGGGCGCAGCCATCTTCCTCGCGGTCATGGCCATCAATTTCATCGGCGACGGCCTGCGCGATGCGCTCGACGCGCGGCGGGTGATCTGATGGCGCCCCTGCTCGAGATAAAGGGCCTGAAGACCCATTTTTCCACCGACGACGGCATCGTGCGGGCGGTCGACGGCGTCGACATCAGCATCAACCGGGGCGAGACGCTCTGCGTCGTAGGCGAATCCGGCTGCGGCAAGACCGTCACGGCGATGTCGATTCTCCAGCTGATCGCGATGCCGCCGGGCCGCATCGTCGCGGGCGAGATCATCTTCGAGGGCCGCGACCTCGTGCCGCTGACGAGCCACCAGCTGGACGAGGTCCGGGCCAAGGAGATCGGCTTCATCTTCCAGGAGCCGATGACTTCGCTCAACCCGGTCCTGACCGTCGGCGAGCAGATCGCGGAAAGCCTGCGTGTCCATGAGCGCCTGCCGCAGAAGCAGGCATTCGCCCGCACCATCGAGATGCTGAAGCTGGTGCAGATCCCCAACGCCGAAGCGCGCGTGAATGATTATCCGCATCAATTCTCCGGCGGCATGCGCCAGCGCGTCATGATCGCCATGGCGCTGGCCTGCCAGCCCAAGCTCGTCATCGCCGACGAACCCACCACCGCGCTCGACGTCACCATCCAGGCGCAGATTCTCGATCTCCTGCAGGACATGAAGGAGCGTTTCGGCATGGCGGTGATGCTGATCACCCATGCCATGGGCGTGGTGGCCGAAACCGCGCAGCGGGTAGTGGTGATGTATGCCGGCAAGGTCGTGGAGGAGGCCGATGTCGACAGCCTGTTCGCCGACCCGCGCCACCCTTATACACAGGGTTTGATCCGTTCCATTCCGCGCATCGATCTCGACAGCGAGCACAAGAGCCGGCTGGAGACCATCGGCGGCTCGGTGCCGATCCTGATCGATCCGCCGCCCGGTTGCCGGTTCGCGCCGCGCTGCCGCCACGTCATGAACGTGTGCAGGGAACGCGAGCCGGTGTTGCGCCAGATCGCTGCCGGCCATCGCATGGCCTGCCATCTCGGAGAGGCGCCATGAGCCAATCCCTGAACGGCGAATCCTCGATGAGCCCCGCGAAAAGCGAGCCCCTGCTGCGCGTCGCCAAGCTCATCAAGCATTTTCCCGTCAAGGGCGGCCTGTTGTCGCGCGAGATCGGGCGCGTTCACGCGGTGGACGGCGTATCGTTTACGATCGATCGCGGCGAGACGCTGGGACTCGTCGGCGCATCCGGCTGCGGCAAATCCACCACCGGCCGCTGCATCCTGCGCCTGATCGAGCCGACCTCGGGCGAGATCGTGTTCGAGGGTCAGGACGTGCTGGGCCTCGGCGGCGACAGCTTGCGCGCGCTGCGGCGCAAGATGCAGATCGTGTTCCAGGACCCTTTTGCTTCGCTTAATCCGCGCATGACTATCGGCGCCATCCTTGGTGAAGCGCTCACGATCCACAAGCTCGGCGGATCGGCGAAGGAGCGGGAGGAACGCGTAGCAAGCCTCCTGGTGAAGGTCGGGCTGAAGGGCGAGCACATGCGCCGCTACCCGCACGAATTTTCCGGCGGCCAGCGCCAGCGCATCGTGATCGCGCGCGCGCTCGCCGTGGAGCCCGAGCTGATCGTCTGCGACGAGCCGGTCTCGGCGCTCGACGTCTCCATCCAGGCCCAGGTGATCAATCTCCTGGAAGATCTGCAGAGCGAATTGAACCTGACTTATCTGTTCGTGGCGCACGATCTCTCGGTGGTCGAGCACATCTCCGATCGCGTCGCGGTGATGTATCTCGGCCGCATCGTGGAACTCGCAAAGGCACGGGATCTCTACCGCAATCCCCAGCACCCCTACACGCAGGCCTTGCTCTCCGCCGTGCCGGTGCCGGATCCGAGGGTGAAGCGCAAGCGCATCCGCCTGCAGGGCGACGTGCCGAGCCCGATGAACCCGCCGCAGGGTTGCCATTTCCACACGCGCTGCCCGATTGCGGAACAACGCTGCCGGGAAGTCGCCCCCGAACTGAAGCAGGGCAGCGACGGGCATTTCGTGGCCTGCCATCTGGCGTGAAGCGGAGCTGCGACGACGCGCGCGGGAGAAAATGTCTCAGCTGTTGAGCAGATTCTCCCGCAAGCGCCGTGGTCGATGGCGGTGCTCGTTCGCACCTCGCTGAACAAGTGTGAACATTGCATCGAGTCCGGATGTCCGCCTGCGTCGCTCGCCCGAGCGGGAAAGCGCCGCTTGCGGCGTCTGCCGGTGCGCTCGTCAGCCCTGCACGCCGGCGGGTTGAACCGCCGTGTGAGTTGACGTAAGCGTCCGCGATGAAAGAGCCGACAAGCGGCGCCGGACCTTCGGCCCAAAAATCAGATGCGAGGCCGGCCCTTCTCGGTGTTGCAAGCGGCGTCGGCGCCGCGCTGTTCTGGGCGCTCGGCTTCGTGGCGACACGGCACGGCCTGAAGGTCGGCTTTACGCCGGCGGACCTGCTGATGCACCGCTTCCTGTGGTCGGGCCTTGCGTTCCTGCCGTTTGTAGTTCGCGCCGGCCTCGGCAATCTCTGCGGCATCGGATGGGGCCGCGGACTGTTGCTGATGGTGCTGGGCGGCCCGGTGATGTCTCTCATCAGCTATATCGGCTTTCTGTTCGTGCCACTGGGGCATGGCAGCCTCATCCAGCCTTCCTGTGCGACCCTGGGCGGCCTGTTCCTCGCGGCCGCCTTGCTCAGGGAGCGCATTTCGCTCTCGCGCCTGCTCGGCGCGGTCGTCATCGTCGGCGGCCTTGCCGTCATCGGCGGCGAGTCGATCGGCCATATCGGGCTCAGCGGGGTGCAGGGCGATCTGATCTTCGTCCTGACCGGCTTCATGTTCGCGGGCTTCGGCACGCTGCTGCGCTATTGGAGAGTCTCTGCCCTCTCCGCGGCTGCGGTCATCAACGTGCTCTCGCTCTCGCTGTTTCCGCTCTATGCGGCATCCGGCGGGCTCGGACGCGTGGCGGCGATCGGCCCCGGCGAGAATGCGCTGCAGGCCCTGGCGCAGGGGATCCTGGCCGGTCCCGGGGCGATGTATCTGTTCGTGTTCTCGATCCAGCTTCTCGGCGTCGCCCGCGCCGCGGTTTTCCCGGCGATCGTGCCGGCCCTGACCCTGCTCGTCGGCTGGCTGCTGCTCGGCGAGCCGCCGACGGCGCTGCAGGCGGCGGGGCTCGTCACGGTGCTGAGCGGCTTCTATCTGGCGCAGCGGCAGCGTTAGCGCCGCGAACCGGTCGCCGCCACGGTCAGGGCGATGGCCGCGGGATCGCAGCAGAGCACCATCAAGAGTATCAGCCATCGAACCGCGGCTTCGGGCGTGGCGCCGGCCATCATCGCAAGATACCGGATCGGGCCCGCGGATGCTTCGACACGGACACGCTCACCGGCCAGCGTCGCGCGTTGCGCCTTTAACCCGACCAGCGCTGCCGTTGCCGCCTGCCGCTGCGCATCGAGCCCATCGCGCGTCGCACGCTGTTGCGTTGCTATGTTGATGGCGCGGGTCACCCGGCCGCGCCGCGTCGATTCGTCCACGGCCTGATCGATCTGCGCAATGCGACCGTCCAGGTCGGTAACGGCAGCCGATTGCGCCGTGAGGCGGGCGTCGAGCGTTTCAATGCGCTCAGTGACACTGGATCCGGCCGAGGCCGCCACGCTGACATGCGCCTCGACCAGCTTGCCGAACACACCGGCGGCGTTGATGAGCGCAAGGCCGGCAATGAGGGCGACCATGACCGAGCGCATTTTCCATCCAACCCGGCGCCAATGCGCGGCCAGCCATCCGGCTATCACGAGTTTGCCGGCCTCCATCGTGGCGGCGAGCACCATGACGGCAACCGGAGCGCCGGGAAATATTTCAGCCATGCCCGTGACTGAAAAGTATGCCGCAACGGTCGCCAGCGCGAGCGCTGCGACAAGGGCGAAGGCGCCGCTGGCGCGTTCCGGAGTGGCGGGAACAGCTTCGGCAATGGCGGGAACGGACTCCGGCACGGTGGGCGTCGCGGAAACCGTCGGCGGCGCGCCGGGCGCCTCCTGCTTGTCCTTGGCCTTCGCTGTCTTGCTTGCCTTGGTGCGCTTGGGCGCCGGAGCGGAGCGGCTGCGTTTCGTTGCAGGCGAGGGCACCTTGCCGGACGGCTCAACACTTATGTCTTCGTCCGTTGTCGCCACCAATCTGGGCATGCGATTTGAAGCTTTGGCCAGGCTGTCGAACTGAAGGCCACTGAGCACGGAACTGCCGTCGTCCTCCGTCAATTCCGCCGCGGCTTGCGTGGTCGAGCGGGCTGTCATGCGGCACCCCGCCTCGCGAGGTTGGAAGCGAGCTTCTCCTCGGTGAAAAACTGCAGTGCGCCGTAACCTTCCGTGTCCACCGCGTACCTGAAGCTTCCGTCCACGGTCGGAAACACGGCAACAACCGGACCCGACTCGTGATCGTCAGCGACGTTCTCGACCTGCTCGCCAATCGCAAACTTCGACATCGAAAATTCCTTTCTGGAATCATCGATGCGATTATATCTCCGCAGCCGGGCTGTCGCTTCTTAACGATGTACCTTCCGGAATTTCGGATGGCGGTTGTTGTATTAATGCCTCATCCAGGGTTCCAAAGCAGCCATTCCACGCGTGGAGGCGGCACTGCCGCTTACGTGAGCAGCGGCTATTCGCAAATCCAATGCCTATGGAATGGCTTCATCGGGAGCCGACGCCGGGGTCAACAAGAGCAGCGCGGAGCTGGTCTCCTGCGAACTCTTGAGGCGTTGCTCGGACTTCGATGCCAGCGCCGTGCCGCCGTCAAATCGAACGCGATAGACCTGCAGGTTCTCCATGACGCGCTGGACATAGTTTCGGGTTTCGGAGAGCGGAATGCGCTCCACCCAGTCGATGGCGTCCACATGAGGATCTCGCGGATCGCCATACGATTTCACCCAGTCGCGAACGCGCCCCCGGCCGGCGTTGTAGCCGGCGAAGGTCATGATGTGCGAGCCTGCATATTCCTTCAGCAACGCGCTGAGTTCGGCCGCGCCCATTTGCGTATTGTAGACGGGATCGGAAACCATCCGGCCCCAGTCATAGGTGACGCCGAACCGCTTGGCGGTGTCGCGTCCGGCTTCCGGCGTGACCTGCATCAGGCCGACCGCATTGGCCGGCGACTTGTCGCGCTGGTCGAACGCGCTCTCGGTGCGTGCGACCGAATAGATGATGCTGCGCTCGATCTCGGGACCGATGGGACTGTGTTGCGGGATTCCGATGGTCGGGAAGGCGTAGGTGTCGAGCGCGAGCCCGCGGGCGAGCGCCGGCTTGCCGATCTGCAACATCGCCCGCGCATCGTTGCGGCGGCCGGTGAGCTCGGCGAGCGCGGCCAGCATCGCCACGTCGGTGCTCTCTTCGGCGAGATCGGCAACGAAACTCAGGGCGACGTCGCGTTCGCCGAGCGCATAGAGCATATCGGCGGCGCGCACGCGTTCGTCCGCGCGCGTTGCATCCTCGGCAGCCCCAGCCGGCGCCGGCGCTCGCAATTGAGCGCTGTCGAGGCCGAGCCTGGCGCGTGCGAGCTGGCCGTAATAGGCGGTGGGATAGCGCGCGGCGGCTTCATAGAAAGCGCGCATCTGCGCTTGCTCGCCGGTCGCTTCGGCGGCGCGGCCACGCCAGTAGTTCGCCCGCGCCAGCACGATCGGATTGGCCGAGCCATCGTCGATATGGGCGAAATGCGCCCGCGCCGCCGCGGGATCGTTGCGGTAACGCAAGGCGATCCAGCCGCACATGAAATGAAAATCCGCCCGGTAAGCCTCGCTGGCCGGCAAAGCGGCATCGCGCACGACCTGGTAGGCGGCGTCGGACTTGCCCTGATCGAGCAGCTTGCGAGCGAGGCCGCGCCGTTCGCGCCACCATTCGTCGGTATCCTGCAGGGCCATAGTCTCGCGGGCTGCCGACAGCACAAGACGCGTCGCGTCGTCGATCCGGTCGTGACGCACCATCCAGCGCATGCGGCAAAGCGTGTAGCCGAGATCGCTGCGGGCCTCGGCCGGAACGTCGTTGAGCAAATCGAGCGCCTTGTCGGCGTTGCCCGCCGCGCAGGCCTTCACGATCGCAAGCTCGTCGCTGCCAAGGCGCTGCGCGGCGCGCTTGGCGCCCGCAAGATCCTTGGCGCCGATACGCTTGTCCATGCGCGCACGATGGTCCTCGCGCGTCAGCAGGTCGCGGAACAGCTCGAACGCGTCGGCCTCGGAGCGCTCCGACAATTCATCCGACCGCCAGGCCTCGCGAACCAGTCTCGCGGCACCGTCACGATCGCCTTCGGCGAGCAGCACGCGCGCGAGCGCGAAGCGGCCTTTGGCGCTGGTCGGCCGATCGCCTACGAAGTTGCGAACAATGGCGGCATCGCCGCGATCCTGCCACAGGCGCGCCTCAGCCCGCTTGCGCATGAGCCCCATGCTCGGCCATCCCGGATTATCGGCGATGAACGCCGCGTATCGGCTGAAGTTCGCGTCAGTCTCCGGATGGCGCAGGATGAACCATTCGGTGAGTTTCCGCGCCGCCGGGTCGCTGATCGTCGTCTCGATGGCCGTCGCCTCGCTGGTCTTGGCCTTGCGCGCGAGATCGATCGCATTCCTTACCGCCGCGAGATCGCCTGAGAGCGGGGCGGCGTCGGCGGCTGGAGGCGGCACGTCGCTGGACCGCGTCGATTTGCGTTGTGCCGCCGCGACATGCTTTGCATGGGCGGCTTTCTTCAGCGCCGCGCTGCGGTGGTGCCGCAGGCCGGCCGCTTCATGCGGCTTCCTGGCGTGCTGAGACTTGTGGCTGTCCCGTGCTAAGGCGTCAGCCGAACAAACGGCGAGCGCAGCCAAGGTCAGGAAACAAGACAGCGGACGCAGGCGCTGATTCATTCCGTGGTCCCCCCACGAACGGCTGGAGCTGCTGGAAAGCTACCACACCCCGCATCTGCAACTGTCGCGTTTCGGCAACAGCGCGAGAAAACCCAAAATGGAACTCGGACGGCTCTGACGGCGAAACCGAAGGGCTGCCCGATCTATGCATGTTGGTTCGGCGCGAGGACGACGACGGTCGTGCCCTGCTTCACCCGATCGAAGAGATCGATGACATCCTCGTTGGTCATGCGGATGCAGCCGGACGAAATCGCCTGGCCGATATATTCCGGCTGATTGGTGCCGTGGATGCGGTACAGCGTGTCCTTGTTGCCCGCGTAGAGATAGAGCGCGCGCGCGCCGAGCGGATTGGCCGGACCGCCGGGAATGCGCGACGGGTAGGGGCCGAGCCGCGCCTGAATCTCCGGCGTCGGGATCCAATCGGGCCATTCGGCCTTGCGGCCAACCGTCGCAATGCCGGAGAAGGCCATCGCTTCTTCCCCCACCGCCACGCCGTAGCGGATCGCCTTACCTCCCGGCAGGACGAAATAGAGAAAACGCGCGTCGGTATCGACCAGGATCGTGCCTGCCGCCTCCCGGCGCGAATAGTCGACGAGATGCCGGCGATAGGTTTCCGGAATGGTCGCCTGCGCATAAGGCGCATGCGACAGCAATTGCCGGTCCCTCGGGGTCAAGCTGGCGTCCGACGACGGTGAGAGCGTCGCCTGCATGCAGCCGCCGAGCGCGAGTCCCAGCAGCCCCATCGGTAACAACGCGAGCCCGAACCGCGGCACCGCCTGCCCTCCAAAGCGTTACGTGCTTTCTATTTGCTGCCCGAATAGTGCAGAAATCATGGCAAGCCCGCGAAATTGGTCGCGTCGAGCCTGGAGCGGTGACGGCGTTGGAGCAGGTTGCAGTCAGCGCGGACCGGCCGCACCTCGTGGGATCGGATTTGAGTGGAGTCAACCAGCCGTGGCCTGCGACTTGATTTCGGCAAGATGGGCCAGTTCCGAAATGACGCGATGAAAGGCCAGTCGCTGCTCGTCGATGTCCTTCTGCCGGGTGGTGTAGGTCGGGTGATGAGCTGCAAGATCACCCACATAATCCATTTTTCCCATCACCGCGCCCGCGCCCCGGGGGAGCTTGATGTGCCGGCTGGAGGAAGCCAGTTCGATGATGTGAGCGAACGCCCGGTATTCCCCGGAGTCATCCCTTACGACCACGCCCTTTGCCGCACTTTCGAACGCAAGCAGCAGCAGGCAATTCAGCAGACGTCGACACATCACGGCACAGGCGTCGTAGAAGCCGTTCTGGTAAGTTCCGTTGATCTGCACCGCCAGGGCTTGCAGATGCGGTCTGGTATTGTCGAACAGTCCCGTTGGAATGATGTGCGCGCCCTGTTCGGGTATAACGACCCTTCCCGCAATCTCGCCATAGCGGGATGAAAGGCGCGCCCTGCCGGTAAGGCGAAGCCTCACCGTGCCCATCTCCTTGCCCCTCATCACGGCACGGTTTGCAAGCAGCTGTCTTCCGAGACAGGTGGCGTTGACCCGGCGGCGAAGCGATAGATCATGCATCAACTCGGCCAGGAAGGCGGGACGCAACTCCGGCTTGCCTTCCTGCAGATCGAAGTACCAAAGGAGCGCGATTGCATCGCCGACCTCCGTCAGGCCGAGCTTCGAGATGCCCTTGGCGAAAGAATGAAGGGTATTTTTCATTGCCTGCAAAGCGCCGTTTCTAAAATTCTAAAGTGGGCTTCCCCGTCTATTTATGAGCGACCCGAGTCGCTTTTCTTCAATGAGGACATCGTCTTCACAATGCGCAGATGATGTCGCCCCGTATTGCCGAGTTGAACTGGTCTAAGTCTTAGGTGCGAACCCCGAACAGCAGGGTATATTCCCCGGCTATTGCTTCCCTGGACGGTCGATCTCCGCCCCGGATCGGAAAGCGACTTTGAGGGAATGTCTGCTTCCGGCGAAAATCTGCCCGACGAGGCTGGGCAAGAACTCTGGAGTTAGCTGGCTGGG
>JBAUUA010000169.1:0-4206 GCA_049582465.1 Bradyrhizobium sp.
CCTGGAAATAGTGGCTCGCGAGTTCGGTTTCGGGCCGGTAGATCACGCCGATCGCCCGTTCCAGACGTTCCCTGCCGAGACCCTTCGGGCCAAACAAATCGCCCCGGCCGCGCAGACCCACCATGAAGCGCGCGAGCCCGGTGGCGTGACACAAATGCTCGTAGCTGTTGGGATGCGCCGGCCGGACCTTCTTCACCTCCCTCGGACCGTCCCATTCGGTCGCCGCGGCGACCGTCCCGCCGTTGGTGCCGAAGCCGATCAGATAGGCCTTTTCGCCGAACTCCTCGCGGCAGAGCTGGCCGATATTGTACTCACCGCGCGCCGCCATCTCGGTCGCAGCCGCATTGCCGACATGGGAATTGTGCGCCCAGACCACCGCCTTGCTATCCGCGCCATGAAACGCCAGCAGGTTCTTCAGGGTCTCGAACATGTGGGTGTCGCGCAGATTCCACGACGCGCGCGAGCCGTAATACATGATCCGGTAATAGCGCTCGGCATTGGCGACCAGACGGGCGTTCTGCTCGGCGTCGAGGAACCGCTCGCCGTCATGCTCGGCATAGGCCCGGCGCTTCGCCAGGAGGTCGGCGAGCGTGCGCGCCACGTCGGATTCGCAGGTCGGATAGGATCCGGTCAAAGCGGCATGGCCGTAGGTCGCGGGATCGCGCTGCCACGGCGTCAGGCAGCCATAGCGTTCGCGGGCCACCCCTGCCGATTCCGGATCGACCTCGTCGAGATAATTCAGAACCGACCGGATCGAATCATAGAGGCTGTAGAGATCGAGGCCGTGAAAGGCGACGCGCTCGCCGGCCTCCGCCGTGCCATTGTGCTTGCGCAGCCAGCTGACGAAATCGCGCACCTCGGTGTTTCGCCACATCCAGGTCGGGAACCGCGCAAAGGCGGTCCACTCTGAAGGCGGATACTGGAAATGCCGCACATAATGGTCGACGCGGGCTGCATCCGGCCAGTCCGCCTCGATCGCCACGAAGCGAAAACCCTTCTTGACGATCAGATCGCGGGTGATGCGTTCGCGCATCCGGTAGAATTCGGAGGTGCCGTGGGTGGCTTCTCCGAGCAGCACGATGCGCGCCGATCCGATCCGCTGCATCAACGGATTGAGATCGGCCGTCTCGATCGAGGAAAACGATTCCGCGGCGTCGGCGAGATTGCGCACCAACGCCTCCTCGCCCGGAGGAACCGGCCGCAGCGCCCGGCGCGCCGGCGCACGGCCCTCGCCTTCGGCGCCTTCCCAGCCCTCCTCGCCGATCAGTGGGACGAAGCGAACGTCGGCGATATCCTCGCTGAGATATTGGTCTTTCGAAACCCTGACCACCCTCACCAGTTCCTGGGTGCGCTGATCCGCGCCGACCGGGATCACCAGCCGCCCGCCGATCTTCAATTGCTCCTTCAGCGACTCCGGAACCTGCGGTCCGCCGGCGGCGACGACGATGGCATCGTAGGGCGCATGCTCCGGCCACCCCTTGGTGCCGTCGCCGTGCAAGACGTGAACATTGTCGTAGCCGAGTTCGGCGAGCAGGCCTGCGGCCTTGTCAGCGAGTTGGCCGAGGCGCTCAACCGTGTAGACGCTGGCCGCGATCTCCGACAGCACGGCGGCGGCATAGCCCGAGCCCGCGCCGATCTCGAGAACCTTCTCGCCGCCCTTGAGCATCAAGGCTTCCGCCATGAAGGCGACGATATAGGGCTGCGAAATGGTCTGCTCCCCGGCGATCGGCAGCGGCGAATCCTCATAGGCGAACTCGCGAAGGTTTTTCGACAGGAACAGCTCGCGCGGCACCTTGCGCATGGCGTCGAGAACGAGTTGGTCGCGCACGCCGCGCGCGGCGATATTGCGCTCGACCATTTCCGCGCGGAGGGCGGCATACGGCTTCAATTCACCGGAGCGGTTTTCGTTGGACGCTGGAGATCCCATGGCGATGGCTCCCACATCTCGGCAATTCCTGTCAGACAGCCTACGCCCCCGGCCGGTTGGCCCGTTTGATCGGTATCAACCATTGGGCAGCCGGCGAAAAAGCCGGCCGGTTACTCGGCGGCGTTCTGTCGCACCGCTACCGGGCGCAACGGGGCAAACTCTTCCGCGGTCAGCGTTTCCCTTGCGATCAGAAGCGCCACGCCTGCGTCGAGATCGGCGCGGCGCCTCTCGAGAATGGCGCGCGCGGTAGTGCCGCCGGATTCGATCAGGTCGCGCACCGCCAGATCGATCTCGCGCGCCGTCGCTTCGGCGGCACTGACGAGGGTGTCCTGCGCGGCCGGCAGGAACGCTTGCGGCCGGGGCGCGTAAGTCCGCTGGCCGACTTTGGCGTCCATGCCGTATTTTGTTACCATCTCGATCGCGATCTCGGTGGCCCGCTGCAGATCATCGGCGGCCCCGGTCGAGACGTCACCGTCGAAGATCATCTGCTCGGAGGCACGGCCTCCCATCAAGACCGCAATCCGGTTCTTCAGTTCGCTGGCCGCGAGCAGGAAGCGGTCCTCGGTCGGACGCTGCATGGTGTAGCCGAGCGCGCCGACGCCGCGGGGAACGATCGATACTTTCTGCACGGGATCGACGCCGGGCAGGTTGGCCGCGACCAGCGCATGGCCCATTTCGTGGTAGGCTACCCGCCGGCGCTCGTCCTTGCTGAGCACCCGGCTCTTCTTTTCGATGCCGGCCACGATCCGGTCGATCGCGACGGTGAAATCGTCGAACGACACCTCGTCGGCCTTGCGCCGCGTCGCGGCGATCGCCGCCTCGTTGATCAGATTGGCGATATCGGCGCCGGTGAAGCCGGTGGTGAGGCCTGCGACCTTGTCGAGGTCGACATCCCCGGCGATCTTAATTTTGCGGACGTGCACCTTGAGGATGGCGACCCGGCCGTTCTTGTCAGGGCGATCCACCAGCACCTGGCGATCGAACCGCCCTGCCCGCAACAGCGCGGGATCGAGGATTTCGGGCCGGTTGGTGGCGGCGAGCAGAATGACTCCGGATGAGGGATCGAAACCGTCGAGTTCGGCCAGCAGCTGGTTGAGGGTCTGCTCCTTCTCGTCGTAGCCGCCGAACGCGCCGGGGGAACGGCTGCGCCCGAGTGCGTCGAGCTCATCGATGAAGATGATGCAGGGCGCGGCTTTGCGCGCCTGCCCGAAGAGATCGCGAACGCGCGCCGCGCCGACGCCGACGAACATCTCGACGAATTCGGAGCCGGAAATGGAAAAGAACGCGACCCCGGCCTCGCCTGCCACCGCGCGGGCGAGCAGGGTCTTGCCGGTGCCGGGCGGCCCGACCAGCAAGATCCCCTTGGGCACATGCGCGCCGAGCCGGCCGTAACTCTTGGGATCCTTGAGGAAGGACACCACTTCCTGCAGCTCGAATTTCGCCTCTTCGACGCCCGCCACATCGGCGAAGGTGACCTTGGTGTCCTTCTCGACATAGACCTTGGCCCGCGACTTGCCGATCGACATCAGCCCGCCAAAACCCTGGCGATCCGCCAGCTTGCGACCGAGGAATACCCAGATCAGGTAAAACATCAGCGCCGGCACGATCCACGACAGGAGGGTCTGGAACAGCCCGCCCGAGGGAATGCCGGTGACGGTTACGCCTTTCGCCTCCAGCTTTTCGGCGAGCGCCGGATCGACGCGGGCGGTGACGAAGGCCGACTTCCCGCTCGGCAGCTTGTCCTTCAGCTTGCCCTGGATCGTGTCCTGCCCGACGGAGACCTCGCTGATGCTGCCTTTGGCGACGAGCTGCTCGAACTCGCTATAGGGAATGGTGTCGACGGTGTTGTAGGTCGTCAGCGCCCATTGCAGCAGCACCATGCCGATGGCGGCGGCAAAGATATAGCCGATGGTCACGGCCTGTTTTCGCGACGATGAATCCGATTCCATGGCATTCTCCGCTCAATCGGAAGCACAAATGACGGCACGCCCGGCAAATATATGCGACGGCCGCAAAGTTGTTAGCAGCCCCGGGTTCCATCAGCTTGCTCTGGATCAATCGGCCGGGCTGGCGCGCGGGTTATGTAATTTTGGCGCCCTCTGGCGCGGTACCGGATGTGCGGCAAACCGAGAGGTGGTCGCTTGCCTTACGAAACCGTCGAAGACCTGCCTTTACCAGTCCGGGCGCACCTGCCGCTGCATGCCCGGGAGATTTACCTTGGCGCCTTCAACAACGCCTGGATTGAATATGCCGATCGCGGCCCCGCCGCACGCGAGAGC
>JBAUUA010000170.1:0-1799 GCA_049582465.1 Bradyrhizobium sp.
GTGGTGCGCCCATAGCGCGCCCTGAAATTGACCGGCTCGGCGCAGTCGAATGTGGATTGTTGCGGGCCGTCGCCATCGTCGAACGACCAGGCGCAGGTGGCGCCGACCGGAACAGCGCCCGTCAGACGGACCACGACGGCATGGTCGACCGGTGTGAGATAGCTTTCCTTGACGTTGTCGCGGGTGCAGGGCTCGCTGACGCGGCCGGCGAGATCGATGCAAAGCCGGTTCACGACGTTGCGGGCCCAGCCGCGGCCGTCGCTCTGCAGTTCCAGCGCCTGTTCTGAGGCGAGAACGCTGCGGCCGCGCGCGCTCTCGGTGTGGAGCAGAAAATCGCGCTCTTCGCGGAACAGCCGGAAACGGTTGCGGACCTCCCACGAGATTTGTATTGGGGCGTCCGTCGCGACTTGCGCAGCCTGCTGCGCGGGGCCGGGTGAGATCGGCAAGGGCGCGCTCGGGGCCGGCTGTGCCGCCGCCCATTGCGACGGCATTGGCGCCAACACACCCACGAGCAGCGCGCCGGCGACCATTGAACGAAGGCAAATTCGGATCATGACGCGTTTGACGTTATTGATGGGGCGGAAATAAGAGAGGTGGACCCGGAATCGAAAGAGTCCAGCCGCGTTTCTGTATTAAATCGGCGCAGGATCCTGTTGCCCAACCGCTCACGCTTTGGCGGGTCGTGCGCTAGCCCTGCGACTGGCGGCTCTTCACCGGGGGCGGCGATGTCCGGCTCTTCACCGGCTCAGGCTGCAACGATTGCCGGCCCTTCAGCGGCACCGCGCCGGAGTTCGCGCAGGCCTCGTTCAGCCGGCGGCGTTCCTGCCAGGGCCGCACCACGTTGAGCCAGAGTTCGCGCGTTCCCATGATGCTGATCGAGAGTCCAAACGGGATCAGGAAGTAGAGGATGCGGAACACCAGGAGCGTGGCCAGCAACTGCTCCCTGCCGAATTCCGGCAGTGCCACCAGCATCGCGGCGTCGAACACACCGAGGCTGCCGGGGGCATGACTGGCGAAGCCGAGCAGCGTCGCCAGGATGAACACCACCGCCAGCGAAATGAAGTCGATGTCTGGCTGCGCCGGCATCAACAGATACATCGCCATCGCGCAGAATCCGAGATCGACCACGCCGATCAGGACCTGCAGCAGCGTCAGCCGCGCGGAGGGCAACACCACTTTCCAGCCGTTCTGGCCAAGCTCGCGGCGATCCTTGCCCATCACCAGCCAGATGAAATAGGCCGCGATGCCGGCGAGACAGCCGATCGCGATCAGCCGGTTCATGGCCGGCGGTAGCAGGTCCATTGCGGACGCCGCCCAGGGGTGCCAGGCCATGCCGAAGCCGAGCACGACCAGGTTGCCGAGCCAGAAGGTGAGGCCCGAGAGAAAGCAGATCTTGGCGACGTCGATCGCGCTCAGGCCGTAGTCCGAATAGATCCGGAAGCGGATGGCGCCGCCGGTAAATACCGTGGCGCCGATATTGTGGCCGATCGTGTAGCTGGTGAAGCTCGACAGCGCGGCGATGCGGTAGGGCACGTGCTTCTTGCCGATGGTCCGCAGCGCGAAGAAATCATAAAACGTCAGGGTGCAGAACGCGCCGATCACGCACAGCGCGGCGAGCGCGATGTGGTGCGGCGGCAACTCGGTCAGCGCAGTCAGGATCACGCCGGTGTCGACGCCCCTCAAGGTGCGGACCAGGGTCGTGATCGCAAAGGCGATGATAAGGAGGCTCGCCGCGATTCCGAGCCGCTTCCAGCCGATCCGTCTCTTGAAGCCACGCCCGAGCGTGGTCAGCAGTCCGT
>JBAUUA010000171.1:0-4253 GCA_049582465.1 Bradyrhizobium sp.
ATCATGATCGGCATGATGTTGGGCAGGATGTGTACCAGCAGAATCCGGAATTCGCCGTTGCCTGAAAGGCGCGCCGCCTGCACGAATCCGGCGTCGCGCCGCACATTGGCCTCCGCGCGCGCGACACGGGCATAGAGCGGAAAGTTCACGATCGCGGTGGCGATGACGATGTTCTGCACGGTGTTGCCGAGCGCCGCGACGATGCCCATCGCCAGCACGAACAGCGGAAACGCCATGATGGTGTCGGCGATGCGGCCGACGATGCGGTCAGTCCAGCCGCCGAAATAGCCGCCGGCGATGCCGGCGAGACCCCCCATCAAGAACACCAGCACGACTGAGGCGACCGCGATGAAGGTGTCGAGCCGTGTCGCCACGATGACGCGGCTGAAGATGTCGCGGCCCAACTGATCGGTACCGAACCAGTGCGCCGCCGACGGCGGCTTCAGTGCGGCCGCGGTATCGGACGCGAGCGGATCGTGCGGGACCACATAGGGACCGAACAGCGCCGCGAAGACGATGACGATCAAGAGCCCGAACGCAAACGCGGTGACGCGATTCTCGCCGAGCACGTAGCGGGTGTGCTCGAAAATGGCTGATAGCCCCGAGGTGCGCGCGGGACCCGCGGGTTCGACGGCTGGCGCAACGCTGCTCATGCTGACACCTTCACCCTTCAAGCCTGACTCGTGGATCGATCACGCCATAGAGAATGTCGATCGTCAGATTGAGCAGCACGTACATGACCGCCATGGTCAGCACGAAGCCCTGCACCGGCGCGAAATCCGACGAGATCAGCGCTTCCACCGCATAGGAGCCGATGCCGGGCCAGGCGAATACTTTTTCCACCAGCACATTGGCCCCGAGCAGGAACGAGAACACCATGCTGAGCGTCGTGATCACCGGCAGCATGGCGTTGCGGAAGGCGTAGGTGACGATGACCGTGGTCGGCGACAGGCCGCTGGCGCGCGCCGTGCGGACGAAATCCGACGCCAGCACCGCCAGCATCGACGCCCGCGTCATGCGCGCGATCGGCGCCAGTGAGAAGATCGCCAAGGTCAGCGCCGGCAGGATCAACTGGCTCAGCGCGGAACGGAAGACTTCGAAGTCGCGCGCGATCAGCGCGTCGATCAGATAGAACCCGGTCACCGCGGGCGGCGCGCTGTAGAACACGTCGAGCCGCCCCAACGGGGCCGGCGACCAGCCGAGCCTGAAATAGAAGACATAGACCAGCACCAGCCCGGTGAAGAACACCGGCAGCGAGACGCCGGCCGTGGTCGTCACCCGGCAGAGATGGTCGATCCAGGATCCCGGCCTGGTGGCGGCGAGGATGCCGAGCGGAATCGCGATCACGACGGAAACCAGAAGGCCAAGCAGCGTCAATTCCGCCGAGGCCGGCAGCCGATTGCGAATTTCGGTCGCGACCGGCTGGCCCGTCGTCAGCGAGGTGCCGAAATCGCCATGGGCGAGATCGACGGTGTAACGGAAGAACTGCTCGATCAGCGGCTTGTCGAGACCGAGCTTCTTGCGGATCTGCTCGACCGCCTCCTTGCTGGCGGCGGGGCCGGCGAAATAGGCCGCGGGATCGCCGGGCAGCGCGCGCGTCAACAGGAAGGTGACGATCACCACCCCGATCAGAGAGGGGATCGCGAACATCAGCCGCTTGCCGATCATGGTCAGCATGAGGCACCCGCTATTCGAATCTGGAGTGTCTCAACAGATCGCGCCGGGCTCCCTCCCCGCTGGGGGAGGGAATGAGAGAGCGGGGCTGCCTGACTCATGAACCGCGGCCCCATCGGCGTTATCCCTTCACCAGCGCGCGGTAGTCGAGGCGGCGGTGGAACCAGTATTGGTAGCCCGAGACGTTCTTCTGCATCGCGACGTTGACATAGGGCTGATACAGCGGAATGCGCGGAATGTCGGTGAAGGCGAGATCGACGAAACCCGTCACGTCCTTGTCGTAGGTCGGCTTGTCGCCGGTGGCGGCGGCGTTCACGGCGCCGGCAATCAGTGCATCCATGTCCTTGGACTGGTAGCTCATGGTGTTGAAGATCGAATTCTTGCCGTCGTAGCA
This sequence comes from Bradyrhizobium sp., assembly GCA_049582465.1. GTDB lineage: Bacteria > Pseudomonadota > Alphaproteobacteria > Rhizobiales > Xanthobacteraceae > Bradyrhizobium. Next base: position 2,069 of record JBAUUA010000171.1, read on the forward strand.
CCAGATGAAGAAATATTCGGGAAAGTCGAGCCAGCCGGAAAACACGTTGGTGTAGAGCGGCAACACCTTCTTGTTCAGCTCGGTGCGCCAGTTGGCGCCGGGGATCTTGTTGATCGTGGTCTTGATACCGATCTGCGCCAGGCTCTCCTGCACCAGCACGCAGAGCGGCTCGTTGACGCCGGCAAAACCGAGATCGAACGACAGCGTGGTCTCGAAGCCGTTGGGATAGCCGGCTTCCGCCAGCAGCGCCTTGGCCTTGTCGATGTCGGTGTTGAACTTGGTCGGCTGCGGCCAGGCCACTTCGGTCGCCTGGCCGGCGGGCGCGCCGAACATCGGCTTCGCCAGGCCGAACAGCACCGCATCCATGATCTTCTGATAGGGAATCGCGTAGGCGACCGCCTGCCGCACCTTGATGTTGTCGAACGGCGGGTTCTTGACGTTCATGCCGATGTATTGGATGCCGTTGGAATAGGGCACCGACACGATGTTGAGCTTGCCGTCGCCCTTCAGCTCGACGAAATCCTTGTTCGGCAGATCGTAGGAGATGTCGGCGTCGCCGCGCTCCAGGAGTGCACGGCGGTTGCCGGCCTGCGGCACCATCCGCCAGATCACGCGCTTGACCTTCGGCATCGGGCCGCCGACCCAGTCGTCATTGCGCTCCATGATGACTTCGGTGCCGGCGGTCCATTTTGTGACCTTGTAGGCGCCGGAGCCTGCGGTCTGCTGCTTGGTGTATTCGAGACCCCAGGGATCCTTTTCGCTGGCGTTCTTCGTCACCAGTTCGGAATTGACCACGCAGGGCACGATGACCGCGAGATCGGGGATGGTGAGGCGGTCCTTCCTGGCGAAATCGATCCGCACCGTGTTGTCGTCGACGACGACGAACTGCTCCGGCTTGGTCAGCGAGCCCGCGCCCATCTGGAAGGTGGGGAAGCCGCCGACGCTGACGGCGCGGTCCAGCGACCATTTGACGTCCTTCGCCGAGACCTGCGTGCCGTCATGGAATTTCGCATTCTTCTTCAGTTTGAAGGTGACCGACATGTCACCGACATTCATGTCTTCGGCGGGCTCGGGCTTGAACTTGTCGCGGTCGTAATATGGCACCCCGCCGGGGCCGCTCTTCATCTCGTGGCTGATCAGCCGGTCATAGCAATTCCACGACACCTCATAGCCGGGCACGTTGGTGCCGACGCCGTGAATGTCGAGATTGTTGGGGCCACTTTCGGACACGATCAGAAGCGTCTCGGAACGGGCGTCGGCCTTGGCGGCGGACCAGATCGCCGGCGCCGGCACCATGGCGCCGGCGGCGACGCCGGTGACGGATTTAAGGAAATCGCGACGCTTCATCTGCTGGCTCCAACGCACGAGGGATCAGGCTTTGGAACAGCTTTCGCAAGGTTCGTGCCAGAACTTAATGGAAGCCTAACGATGGTCTAAGGGACTGATTCAACGTCCGAATATTGCATGGCGGACGCGGCGGTCACTCCGGCCGATTGCATACAAAGAAGCGCCTTTGCACATAATAGATGCAGGTATTTCGGAACGCCCCCTTGTTGAGCGGCTCAAATCAGATCGGCCAAAGCAATCGTTCGAGCCCGGAAAGATCGGCCGCTTTCTGCTGCCAGCCCTCGATGGCGATTTGCCGGTTGAGATCGCTGAACCGATGCAACAGCATCAGTGCCGTCAGCCGCCGCGTCAGCGCGGGCGTGACGTCCTCTCGCGCATATCCGAACCCGCGGAAGAAGCTTTCGACCCGGCGCGGCATTCCGGCCGTCATGAACACGCTCGGCCCGAGCAGGTCGTATTCGCCCCATCCGGTGAACACGTCGCCGAAGTCCATCAGGCCGGCCAACTGCCAGCTCCCGCTTGCGCGGCTCAGCAGAAAATTCTCGGGAATATACTCGCCGGTCAGGATCACCGGCGGCGCGTCGACTGGAATGAGCGCCGCCGCGTCGCGAAGAAGGTCATCGAGCCCGTCGAGATATTTTTGCGGCAGCCCGAGGCGCTCGTGCCGGGCGCGGCATCCCTCGATTTGCCCCGAGATGAACGCCGCCCAGCGCGGCTCGACAGCGGACAATTCGCCAACCGGTACTCGCTGCACTTCCGCGATCGTCTCGCCGATTTGCCCGAGGATGCGCTCCTTCTGGTCCTCCGGCAGCGTGGGCCAGGCTTGCGCGCCCACGAC
>JBAUUA010000172.1:0-1925 GCA_049582465.1 Bradyrhizobium sp.
GTCGGTCGAGGTCACCGCGCGCAGGCCGACGACGTATTCGTAGGTGCGGCCGTCGCCCATCACGCCGACGGTTTTGACCGGCAGCAGCACCGCAAAGGCCTGCCAGATATCGTCGTACAGGCCGGCCTTGCGGATCTGGTCGATATAGACCGCATCGGCCTGGCGGAGGATGTCGAGCTTTTCCTTCGTGATGTCGCCGGGACAGCGGATCGCGAGGCCGGGTCCGGGGAACGGATGGCGGCCGACGAAGATTTCGGGCAGGCCGAGTTCGCGGCCGAGCACCCTCACCTCGTCCTTGAACAATTCGCGCAAGGGCTCGACCAGCTTCATGTTCATGCGCGCCGGAAGGCCGCCGACATTGTGGTGCGACTTGATGGTGACCGAGGGGCCGCCGGTGAAGGAGACGCTCTCGATCACGTCGGGATAGAGCGTGCCCTGCGCCAGGAAATCCGCGCCGCCGATCTTTTTCGCTTCGGCGTCGAACACGTCGATGAAAAGTCGCCCGATGGTCTTGCGCTTCGCTTCGGGGTCGGTGACGCCTGCGAGTTCGCCCAGAAACTGCTTCGAGGCATCGACGTGAACCAGGGGGATGTTGTAGTGATGCCGGAACAGATCCACCACGGTCTTGGCTTCATCGAGCCTGAGCATGCCGTGATCGACGAACACGCAGGTAAGCTGGTCGCCGATCGCCTCGTGGATCAGCACCGCGGCGACGGCAGAATCGACGCCGCCGGACAGGCCGCAGATCACCTTGCCCTTGCCTACTTGCTTCCTGATCTTCTCGATCGCCTCCTCGCGGAAGGCGCGCATGGTCCAGTCGCCGGTGAGACCGGCGACCTTGCGGACGAAATTGCGGATCAGTTTTGCGCCGTCGGGCGTATGCACCACCTCGGGGTGGAACATCAGGCCGTAATACTTCCGCTTCTCGTCCTGGATCACCGCGAACGGCGCGTTCGGCGAGACGCCGGCCACCGCAAAGCCCGGCGGCATCTGGGTGATGCGGTCGCCATGGCTCATCCAGACCGGATGCTTTTCGCCGACGCCCCAGGTGGAATCGAACAGGCAGCTCTCGCTCTTTACCTCGACATCGGCGCGGCCGAACTCGCGGTGGTGACCGCCCTCGACGGTGCCGCCGAGTTGCGCGGCCATGGTCATCTGGCCGTAGCAGATGCCGAGCACGGGAACGCCGGAATCGAAGATCAGTTGCGGCGCGCGCGGCGAGCCTTCTTCGTGCACGGATTCGGGCCCGCCGGAGAGGATCACCGCCTTGGGCTTCATCTCCCTGAACGCCGCTTCCGCCTTCTGGAACGGCACGATCTCGGAATAGACGCCCTCCTCGCGCACCCGGCGCGCGATCAGTTGCGTCACCTGGCTGCCGAAATCGACGATCAGAATCTTGTCATGCGCCGAGGCCACCGAAGGCGTCGACTCGCGGGCTTGCTGTGCTGCTGTCATGGCAAGCAGATACGCGACGGGGGATGGCCTCGCAACCGCGGCAAACGACTGGCCCACATTCTTCTGCAGGCACTGGACAGATCGAGATAGGTAAGTATTATTGACCTAATTTGGTCCTGAACCAATTTAGGAGGAAAACATGCCAACAAGCCTGCCTCACCCGCCCGCCCGTCTCGCAGCCCTCGGCCGCGACTGGATCGCCGCCTGGAATTCCCATGATCTCGAGCGCGTGCTTGCGCTTTATGCCGAGGACAGCGAGATGACCTCGGACCGGATCCCCGCCATGGGTTTTGACGCCGGCGGCACCCTGCGCGGCAAGGCCAACATCCGGACCTATTGGGCCAAGGCGTTGGCGCTGTTGCCGGCCTGCATTTCGAGCTGATCGATACCTATGTGAGCCCCGACAGCATCGTCGTGTTCTACCAGAACGAACGCGGCGCCAGGATCTGCGAATATCTGCGGCTGAACGC
>JBAUUA010000173.1:0-3079 GCA_049582465.1 Bradyrhizobium sp.
GTTTCGGCCGGCGTCTCCGACCAGGTGGCCGACACTTTCATGCTGCGGATCGGCCCTTCGGTCGGATGCTCGACGATCGGAAAATAGCCGGTCGCGACCAGATGCGGATCCTCCAGCATGCTTTCGAGATCATGCATGGGCATCACGGGAATGTCGGCCCTGGTCAGCAGCTCCTGCCATTCCGCGGTGGAGCGCGTCTCGAAGATGCGCGCGAGCTCGCCATAGACAATGTCGATGTTGACGGCGCGGCCGGCGAAGGTTGCGAATTTTGGATTGGCGCGCAGATCGTCGCGGCCGGTGGCCTTGAAGAAATTCTCCCACTGCTTGTCGTTGTAGACGATCACGCAGATATAGCCGTCCGAGGTCTTGTACGGCCGCCGGTCGCGCGACAGATGCCGCGCGTAGCCGCCTCTGTCGAGCGGCGGCTCGTAGGTGAGGCCACCCATATGGTCGCCCATGACAAAGCCGGCCATGGTCTCGAACATCGGAATGTCCACGCGCTGGCCGCGCCCGGTGCGGTCGCGATGCACGAGGCTGGCGCAGATCGCGCCGACCGCCGTGAGCCCGACGATGCGGTCGACCAGCGCGTTCGGGACATAGCGCGGCACGCCGTCGCTGGTCTGCGCCATCAGCGCCGGCAGCGCGGTGGCGCCCTGGATCAGATCGTCATAGGCGGGTTTTGCGGCATAAGGGCCGTCCTGGCCGAAACCGAACACGCCGGCATAGATCAGGCGCGGATTGACCTTCGAGACGACATCGTAGCCGAGCTGCAATCGCGCCATCGCCTGCGGCCGCACATTGTAGACCAGCACATCGGCCGAGGCGATGAGCCGCAGCACCGCGTCGTGGCCCGCCGGCTTTTTCAGGTCGAGGCAGATCGAACGCTTGCTGCGGTTGGTGTTCAGAAACACCGGCCCCATGCCGGGATGCCGGGTCGGACCGATCAGGCGGGTGACGTCGCCTTCGAGCGACTCGATCTTGACGACATCGGCGCCGTAGTCGCCAAGCATCTGGGTGGCATAGGGCCCCATCAGTACGGTCGTCATGTCGATGACCTTGATGCCCTCTAGTGGTCCCATGGCTCGGTTTCGCTCCCGGATTTCGTTGTTCCGACCTAGTAACGGCAGCGTATCACGAAGATCAAGGGCGCCACGCGTATGGGCGTATGCGTTGAGGGATTTCGTAGGGTGGGCAAAGCGAAGCGTGCCCACCATCGCCACCGCACGTGAAAGTGGTGGGCACGGCGCAAGCGCGCCTTGGCCCACCCTACGGTTTTGCGTTCCTCATCATCGCCCGCAGCTCGGTCTTCAGCACCTTGCCGTAGTTATTCTTCGGCAACGCGTCGAGATAGACGTAGCGTTTCGGCCGCTTGAAACGCGCGATCGAGCCAAGGCAATGGACGTCTAGCCTGGCGTCATCGGCTGCAGCGCCGTCTTCCAGCACCACGCAGGCGACGACGATCTCGCCCCAGTCGGGATCGGGCACGCCGATCGCCGAGACCTCGCGCACGTCCGGATGCGTCAGCAGCGCTTCCTCGACCTCGCGCGGGTAGATATTGGTGCCGCCCGAAATGATCACGTCCTTGGAGCGATCCGACAGCGTCAGGAAACCGTCTTCATCCAGCCGGCCGACGTCGCCGGTGCGCAGCCAGCCGTCTTTCAGCGTCTCGGCGTTGGCCTTCGGATTGTTCCAGTAGCCGAGCATCACAGCCCCGCCCTTGGCCTCGACCTCGCCGGTCTCGCCCGCCGGCAGCGGCTGCCCGTCGCGGCCGGTGATGCGCACCGACATCACGCTTTGCGCTGTCCCGACCGAGGCCAAACGTTCGAGGTAGCGCGGGTGATCGGCGCGGGCGTGCCATTCGCGGCTCAGCGCGGTGATGGTCATCGGCGATTCACCCTGGCCGTAGATCTGCACGAAGCGCTGGCCCATGGTCGCGATGGCATCGCGGATATCGGCAAGATACATCGGGCCGCCGCCATAGATGATGGTGCGGATCCCCTCCCCGTTCTCGCCGCGCTTTTTCGCGGCATCGACCAGCCGCCGCACCATGGTGGGCGCCGCGAACATCACGACATTGTCGAGCTGCCGACCGAGATTGAGCACTTCATCCGGATCGAAGCCGCCGGATTCGGGAATGACGTGCCGGCCGCCCATGCGGACGTGGGGGAAATTGTAGAGGCCCGCACCGTGCGAAATCGGCGCGGCGTAGAGCGTGGCGTCGTGCGGCGTCGCGTGATCGACATCAGCGAGATAGCAGAGCGACATCGCCACTAGATTGCCGTGGCTCAGCATCACGCCCTTGGGGCGGCCGGTGGTGCCGGAGGTGTAGAACAGCCAGGCAAGATCGCTGGTGTCGCGCGGCAGCGGCGCCGTCGCACCCTCGCCGCTTCGCATCGCGCGATAATCGGCACTGTCCATCGACAGCATTCTCATCGCCGCCGGCAGATCGCTCCCGGCGTCGGTCAAGGCCTCGACCGTATCATCCGATACGAAGGCGAGGCTGGCACCGGCGTCGCCCAAAATCCAGGCGGCCTCGCGGCCATGCAGCTTGGCGTTGATGGGGATCGCCACCGCGCCGATCCACCAGATGCCGTAGAGGCATTCGAGATATTGCGTGCAATTGGTCGCGAACAGGCCGACGCGGTCGCCGGGCGCGATGCCGTAGTCGCGCGAGAGACCAGCGCCGACCGCCGCCGACCTCCGCGCGAAGGTGGCGTAGTCGGCATCGAGGTCGAAACCGGTCAGCAGCGCCGGCGCGTTGGCGCGCACCCGCGCCGTCGCCGCCAGCCATTCGGCAACGTTCATCGCCCAAGTCCAGACAATTTAAGTCCGCCTACTTGGCGGGCTCCAGCAGCGAGACGTAATTGGCGACCGCCGCGCCGCCCATGTTGAAGATGCCGGCGAGCTTTGCATTTTTGATCTGCATGCCTTCGGGCGCTTGCCCAACCAGTTGCATCGCGGTCATCACGTGCATGGAGACGCCGGTGGCGCCGATCGGATGGCCCTTCGCCTTCAATCCGCCGGAGGGATTGACCGGCAGCTTGCCGTCCTTCTGGGTCCAGCCTTCCTTGATGGCGCG
>JBAUUA010000174.1:0-4674 GCA_049582465.1 Bradyrhizobium sp.
ACCATCATCCGGGGCGAGATACTCGAACTCTCCGAGCAAAGCTCCCAGCAGGGCCTGGTGGACTTGACACGGGAAACCGCGGAGCTCGCGCGAACGCTCGATCGTCTCGAGACGTTGCTGGGCCTGCCGAACAAGTGAGAGCCGCCAGACGGCTCACCGCGGATCGAACGCGTTGGCGACGGGGAGGTCGAGCCACCCCCCGCCCCTTCCGAAGTTGAAACCAGACTATGCGGCGCGGACTTTCTTTTTTCCCGACCGGGCGACCTTCGCCTCTTTGGCAGGCTTGGCCGTAGCCGACGCCGAATCGGCGGCATGGATGCCGTTCGATCCTTCAAACGATATCGCCAGGACTTCCCGCTGCGCTTTCAGCCAATGGACTTCCGCCTTGCCCTCGGGTTGACCGTCGGCGGTCCAGAGATGGTAGGCGCGTTCGCGAATTGCCTCTTCCAGGTTTGTCATGAGTTTTCCTTTCCCAAGGCCCCCGAAAATCTTGCTTTGGCAAGGTTAACGAAATCCTAACGCCTGCTGCTCTGCAGCAATGTCACGTCGATTTTTCAACCGAATACTGCCGGCTGAATCCGCTCACTAGAACTCGGCGTGCCCCTGCGGATCGATCAGCCGGTTGAACCGCTGCGCCGCGGCGAGTGCGAACCGCACCGTCATCAGCTTGCGGGTCGGCGCCGGCAGCCGATGCTCCGGCGCTTCGCAGTGCAGGTGCGCGCCATAGGCGTCCGCCACGATCAGGCCGGTATCCTGCGGAAATATCTCGCACGGCAGATCCTGGGTGAAGGCGAAGAACAGCCGGTCGCAATGCATCCGGTAGTCTTCCCATTTGTGATCGGCGCGCAGATCCTCGATCGAGGACTTGATCTCGACGATCCAGATTTCGCCGCGCTCGTTCAGCGCCACCAGATCGGCGCGGCGGCCCGAGGGCAGCGGCAATTCGCTGACGCAGGAAAATCCCAGCGAGCGCAACAGCCGCGCGGTGCCGCGCGCGATCGCCAGCGCCGTCTCGGACTGACGGCGGTCGGGCGGAGGCACGAGGCTGATCTGGCGGGCGGGCGATTCCATCGCCGCACTCTATCCCATTCCGGTTTCGTTCTCCACCGCGAGCGAAGCCATAGGAAGTTGGCATGGGAAGTTGGCATGGGAAGTTGGCATGCGGCGGGAACCTCGCCGATGGCTGCCGCTTGATACCGGAGACGGATGATTTGAGAGACGGTTCGGGGCTGGCCCAGCGAATGATCGACGACCTCTGGTACAAGAACGGCGTGTTCTATTGTCTGTCCGTCGGCACCTATATGGACGCCAACGGCGACGGCACCGGCGATTTCAAGGGCTTGCTGCGGCGGCTGGATTATCTGCAGGGCCTCGGCATCACTACGATCTGGCTGATGCCGTTCCAGCCCTCGCCCGGCAAGGACGACGGCTACGACATCTCCGACTATTATGGCGTCGATCCCCGCTACGGCACGCTCGGCGACTTCGTCGAGTTCACCCATGGCTGCCGGCAGCGGGGCTTGCGCGTCATCATCGATCTCGTCGTCAACCACACCTCCGATCAGCACGCCTGGTTTCGGCAGGCGCGAGCCTCGAAGGACTCGCCCTACCGCGACTGGTATGTCTGGGCCGACAAGAAGCCGGCCAATGCCGGCAAGGGCATGGTGTTTCCCGGCGTGCAGAAATCGACCTGGACCCGTGATAAGGAGGCCGGCGCCTGGTACTTCCACCGCTTCTACGATTTCCAGCCCGACCTCAACACATCGAACCCGCTGGTGCAGGCCGAGATCCTCAAGATCATGGGCTTCTGGATCCAGCAGGGCGTATCTGGATTCCGGATGGACGCGGTCCCGTTCGTGATCGCCACCAAGGGCGCCAAGGTCCGGGCGCCGGTCGAGCAGTACGACATGCTGCGCGCGTTCCGCGAATTCCTGCAATGGCGGCAGGGCGATGCCATCATTCTCGGGGAAGCCAACGTGCTGCCCGAAACCGACATGGAATATTTCGGCGATGACGGCGACCGTATCCAGATGATGTTCAACTTCCACGTCAACCAGCATCTGTTCTATGCGCTGGCTTCCGCCGATTGCCGTCCGCTGGCCAAGGCGCTCAACGCCACCAAGCCCCGGCCCGCCACCGCGCAATGGGGCCTGTTCCTGCGCAATCATGACGAGCTCGATCTCGGCCGGCTGACGAAAGCGCAGCGCGAGCTGGTGTTTGCGAAATTCGGTCCCGACAAGGACATGCAGCTCTACGACCGCGGGATCCGCCGCCGGCTTGCGCCGATGCTGGGCGGCGACCGGCGCCGGCTCGAACTTGCCTACAGCCTGATGTTCACGCTGCCGGGCACCCCCGTGCTCCGCTACGGCGACGAAATCGGTATGGGCGACAATCTCGCGCTGCCTGAGCGCAATTGCGCGCGCACGCCGATGCAATGGTCGACCGAGCCGAACGCCGGCTTCACGCAAAGCGACAGACCTTGCTCGCCGGTGATCGATCAGGGCCCGTACGGCTTCGAGCACGTCAACGCCGCCAAGCAGCGCCGCGATCCCAACTCGATGATGAACTGGATCGAGCGCATCATCCGGATGCGCAAGGAGGTTCCGGAAATCGGCTGGGGCGACTTCAAGGTGGTCGCCACGCGCGATCCAGCGGTGCTGATCATCCGTTACGACTGGCGCAACAATTCGGTATTGTTCGTGCACAATCTCGATGAGAAGCCGCGGGAGATCTCGTTTTCGGTCGGCCTGCCCGGCGATGGCGGCCAACTGCTTGTCAACCTGCTGGCCGAAGACCACAGCCACGCCAATGAGCGCGGCCAGCACCGGCTGCTGCTCGAAGCCTATGGCTACCGCTGGTATCGCGTCGGCGGCCTCGACTATCTGCTCAAGCGCAGCGACATCGATGTCGACGCCGCCGGCAAGGCAGGGCATCCGGCGTGATCGATTACCCGATGATCACGCCTTCATTGCCGCGCAGATCGAGCGTGCCTTCTACCTTCTCGCCTTCCCTGTCCAGGAAGGTTGAAAGCAGTATCTCACCGGCAAGCCCCGCGGCATCCGAGGCGATCGAAACCGGCTGATCACCCAAATTCAGCGCAATCACGACCGCGCCCTCCTCGCTCTGCCGCCGGTAGAGCAACAGGTCGCCCTGCGCCGCGATCGGCACGTAATCGCCGGCGCGCAGTTGCAGCAATCTCTTTCGCAAAGAGATCAGCGCCTTGTAGAGGCTGAGGATCGATTTTGCGTCCGCCTCCAGATTGACCACGTTCTCATGGACGAAATCGTCGGGCAGCGGCAGCCAGGGCTTCGCGGTCGAGAAGCCGGCGTGAGACGTTGCATCCCATTGCATCGGCGTGCGGCAGCCGTCGCGGCCGACCCCGATCCCCGGCACGTTCTTCTCGAAGGGATCGCGCACCTGGCCGGGCGCGATCGCGACCTGATGCATGCCGATTTCGTCGCCGTAATAGAGCGTAGGCGTTCCCCGCAAGGTCAACAGCAGCATCGCGGCGACGCGCGCCTGCTCCGGCCCGACCCGGCTCGCCACCCGCGGACGGTCGTGATTGCCGAGCACCCAGTTCGGCCACGCCCCCGCAGGCAGTGCGGCTTCATAGTCGGCGATGATCTTCTCGATCGGGCGCGCGCTCCACAATGTCGACAGCAGCGCGAAGTTGAACGGCAGATGCGCGCCGCCGAGATCGTTGCCGTAATAGGCGACCAGCCGGTGCAGCGGCAGATAGATCTCGCCGATCAGCACCCGGTCGTCGAATTCGTCGATCACGCGCCGCATCTCGGCGATCACCTGGTGCACTTCGGGCTGATCGGTGGAATATCGCGTTAGGATCTCTTCGTGCGGCGGCCGCCCCTCGCGGAAATGCGGATTCGGCGGATTGTCGCGGAATTCCGCGTCCTTGATCAGATGCCAGATCACGTCGACCCGGAAGCCGTCGACGCCCTTGGCAAGCCAGAAGCGCATGACGTCGAAAATGGACTTGCGCACCGCGGGGTTGCGCCAGTTCAGATCCGGCTGCTGGGCGAGGAAGGCGTGATAGTAATATTGCCCGGTGGCCGCGTCGTATTCCCAGGCGCTGCCGCCGAATTCCGACATCCAGTTGTTCGGCGGCCCGCCGTCCGCGGCCGGATCGCGCCAGATGTACCAGTCACGTTTCCCGTTATCGCGCGAACTCCGGCTCTCGACGAACCAGGGATGCCGGTCGGAGGTATGGTTGGGCACGAGATCGAGGATGACCTTGAACCCGCTCGCATGCGCGGCATCCGTGAGCGCGTCGAAATCGGCCATCGTGCCGAACAGCGGGTCGATGCCGGTATAGTCGGATATGTCGTAGCCGAAATCGGCCATCGGCGACGGGAAGATCGGCGACAGCCAGATCGCATCGATGCCAAGCGACCGCAAATAGGGCAGCCGGTCGATGATGCCCTCGATGTCGCCGACTCCGTCGCCATCGGCGTCCTGGAACGAGCGCGGGTAGATTTGATAGAACACGCCGTGCCGCCACCAGATTTCGTCGCTTTGTTTCATCTCGGGATCATTTCTCTTGCCGTGTTGCGCAGGGTAACGCCGCACCCGGGAACCGGTTCAGCCATTATCGGCACCCCCGCATGGGAACGACGACGCCGGTATGACAGGGGCGCTGGCTAACGCCCGCCATGGAGC
>JBAUUA010000175.1:0-3015 GCA_049582465.1 Bradyrhizobium sp.
GAACTCGGCAAGCTCGGCAAGTAACGGGTGTTTGACGGCGCCTGCCGGATGAAGGGACTCCGGCCGGTGTTCATGCAAAGAGGACGGGCAGGCGCGGGATGCGCGCCTCGCCGCGGTGAGATGGCAATATGGCAGCTATGATCAAGAAGGTCGGCGTGATCGGCTCGGGCCAGATGGGCAACGGGATTGCGCATGTGGCGGCGCTGGCCGGACTGGACGTGGTACTCAACGACGTTTCCGCCGACCGGCTGAAGTCGGGAATGGCGACCATCAACGGCAACCTGTCGCGCCAGGTCGCCAAGAAGATAATCACCGAGGACGCGCGCAAGAAGGCGCTGGAGCGCATCGTCTCCACCGAGACGATGGACGGACTCGCCGACTGCGATCTGGTGATCGAGAGCGCGGTGGAGAAGGAAGAGGTCAAGCGCAAGATCTTTCACGATCTGTGCGCGGTGCTGAAGCCGGAGGCCATCGTCGCCTCCAACACCTCCTCGATCTCGATCACGCGGCTGGCCGCCTCCACCGACCGGCCCGAGCGCTTCATCGGCATTCACTTCATGAATCCGGTGCCGCTGATGGAGCTGGTCGAGTTGATCCGCGGCATCGCCACCGATGACGCGACCTTCGACGCCGCCAAGGAATTCGTGACGAAACTCGGCAAGCACGTCGCGGTGTCGGAGGATTTCCCGGCATTCATCGTCAACCGCATCCTGCTGCCGATGATCAACGAGGCGATCTACACGCTGTATGAAGGCGTCGGCAATGTCGAGGCGATCGACGCCGCCATGAAGCTCGGCGCGCATCATCCGATGGGGCCGCTGGAACTCGCCGATTTCATCGGGCTCGACACCTGTCTGTCGATCATGCAGGTGCTGCACGAGGGACTGGCGGACTCCAAATATCGCCCGTGCCCGCTGCTCGTAAAATACGTCGAGGCCGGCTGGCTCGGCCGCAAGACCCAGCGCGGCTTCTACGATTACCGCGGCGACAAGCCGGTCCCGACGCGCTGATCGCCTCGACGCCATAGGGTGGGCAAAGGCGCATTTGCGCCGTGCCCACCGTTTATTCGGCAAGTCGGTGGGCACGCTTCGCTTTGCCCACCCTGCATGCCTCTTATCTCCAGTTTTCGTTAACCCTTGCCGGGTACCGTGGCTCGCGACGGAGGGCGGTGCGTTATGGATATGATGAGCATGGTAACCGGTATGCTTGCCGCCCAGGCGGGCAACACGCAGATGCAGGTCGCCGCCACCATCATGAAATCCAACGCTGACGCCGAGAAATCCACGGTCCTGACGCTGCTGGGCGCGGGCCAGCCGTCGCTGGCCAATGTCGGCGCCGGAATCGGCGGCAACCTCAACGTCGCGGCGTAATGGTTTAGAGCCCGGCGGCCACCGGGTTCATCGCTGCTGTGATCAGCTTGATGGCGTCGTCGCTGTCCCAGTCCGCCGGTCCGGCAATGGTCGCGATCTCGCAGCCCTGAGCGTCGACCAGCACCGAGGTCGGCATCCCCAGCGCCCGTCCTATGGCCTTAAGATCCTGAAAAACCTTGGCTTTCTCGTCGCTGAAATAGCCGAGCCGGGTCAGATGGGCGTCCTTCAGGAAATTCTTCGGTTTTTCGGGGTCGCGGGTGTCGATATTGATGGCGACCACCTCGAAATTGGGGCCTCCCAGCCGGGTTTGCAGGCCTTCCAGCGCTGGCATTTCCTTGCGGCAGGGCACGCACCAGGTGGCCCACAGGTTCACCAGCACCGTGCGCCCGCGCCATTCGGAGAGCTTTCTGGGCTTGCCGTCGGCGTCCTCGAAGGCGAGGTCCGGCAGCCGCAACGGCGCAGTCGCCATGGTCAGCGCCGCCACCTCGCCATGCGCCAGCGGCGCAATCTTGCGGGCCAGGTCGACCGCGCCGCGGCAGGCGGCATCGCCCGTCGCGTTGCGCCTCAACCCGCCGATCCCGTATACCCCGGCGAATCCGATCAGCGCCCCGATCACCACCGCCCCGATGGCGATGGGAATCCGGCGCGTGACGGCGGGGCGGGGCGAGGGCAGTTCGGGCATATCGTTTGTCATCCTGTATCAGATACGGCTATGCAGGGCCTGTACAACGGCCGGTTATCAAGCGTCCGGCGCGGCGATCAATGGAATTCATGAGTAACGGATCATGAGCAACAAGATGTGGGGCGGCCGGTTCACCGAGCGCCCCGATGCCATCATGGAGGAAATCAACGTCTCCATCGACGTCGATCGTCACCTGTATGCCCAGGACATCGCCGCGTCCAAGGCCCACGCCGCGATGCTCGCCGCGCAAGGCATTATCACGGCAAACGATGCGAAAAATATCAAATCCGGTCTAGACACGATTTTGTCAGAAATCGGCAAGGGATCGTTCGATTTCAAGCGCGCGCTCGAGGACATTCACATGAATGTCGAGAGCAGGCTGGGCGAGTTGATCGGCCCCGCCGCGGGACGGCTGCACACCGCCCGCTCGCGCAACGACCAGGTGGCGACCGATTTCCGGCTCTATGTCCGCGACACGATCGACGCGACGGATGCGGCGCTGGCCGCGTTCCAGCATGCGCTGGTCGAGCGCGCGCTGGAGCATGCCTCAACCGTGATGCCGGGCTTCACCCATCTGCAGACCGCGCAGCCGGTGACGTTCGGGCATCATCTCCTGGCCTATGTCGAGATGGCGGCGCGCGACCGCGGCCGGTTCGCCGACGCCCGCAAGCGGCTCAACGAATCGCCGCTCGGCGCGGCGGCGCTCGCCGGCACTTCGTTTCCGATCGATCGCGCGGCAACCGCCAAAGCGCTCGGCTTCGACCGGCCGATGGCCAATTCGCTCGACGCCGTGTCGGATCGCGACTTCGTGCTCGAAACCCTGTCGGCGGCGGCGATCGCGGCGGTGCATCTGTCGCGCTTCGCCGAGGAAATCGTGATCTGGACCTCGCCGCTGGTCGGACTGGTGCGGCTCTCCGACAAGTTCACCACCGGCTCCTCGATCATGCCGCAGAAGCGCAACCC
>JBAUUA010000176.1:0-3959 GCA_049582465.1 Bradyrhizobium sp.
GCGGTGGCGAGACGAGGTGCGCCGCTACTCCACCTTCATCCCGGAGGCCTTGACCACCAGCGTCAGCTTGTCGTGGTCCGCCTTCATCAGCGCGGCGAGATCGTTCAGCGGGATCGGCCTGCCCGGGACGTCGGCGACGGAAAGCTGGCGCTGTACGTCGGGGTTTTCCAGCGCGGCGTTGATGCCGTCGTGGATCTTCGCGACTATCGCGTCGGGCGTCGTCGACGGCACATAGATGCCGTACCACGACACGTAGGATGCGCCGGGATAGCCGGCCTCCGCGATCGTCGGCACGTCCGGAATATCCGCGATGCGTTTATGGGTGAAGACCGCGAGCGGCTTCACCTTGCCGGCCTTGATATGCGGCAGCGCCAGCGCCAGCGAGACCACCTCGAAATGCATGCGGTCGGTCATCAGGTCGATCAGCGCGGGCGGCTGGCCCTTGTAGCCGATATTGGCGAGCTTGATGTTGGCGGCCTGAAACAGTTTTTGCGCAGTGAGGTCGATCGAGGAGCCGGTGCCGGGATTGCCGAAATTGAATTCGCCGGGTTTTGCGCGCGCAAGCTCCACGAAGTCAGCGAGCGTCTTGGCCGGCATCGCCGGATTGACCAGCGCCACGCTCTGGTTCCAGATCGCAAGCCCAACGCATTTGAAGTCCTTCATCGCGTCCCAGCCGGCATCGCTGTAGAGCGTGGGATTGACCAGCACCGCCGGTCCCGTGACCAGCCAGGTGTAGCCGTCCGGCGTGCTGCGCGCCGCCATGGCCGTGCCGATATTGCTGTTGGCGCCGGGCCGGTCTTCCATCACGACCGGCACCTTCCAGTCGCGGCCGACCTGCTCGGTCACTGCGCGGGCGACGATGTCGACGATGCCGCCGGCCGGGTAGGGCACGACGACGTGGATCGCCCGGTTCGGGTAGTCGCTCTCCGCCCGCGCGCCGCCGCCGAGCAGCATCGCGGCAATGCCGGCGGCGAGGCCAAGCTTTCCAAAGCCAAGCGTTCGCATTCCCTTCATCATGCCCTCCCATGTGCGCAACATCGTTCGTGCGACGTCGCTTTTTGATTCGCAGCGCTTCCGTTCAGACGTTCATGACCAGCGACCTGATGCTGCGGGCGAGGCCCAGGATGCGAGGCCCGCATTCGCGCTCGATCTGGTCGGCGGAAAAGCGAAACGACGGAATGCCGCAATTGACCGAGAGGCAGTCGCCGGCCAGCGTGCGGTAAAGCGGCGCCGCGACGCCGAAAATCTCCCGCCGCCATTCGCCGATCGACACCGCAAAGCCGCGCTCCCGGCACAGTTCGACGTCGGGCAGAGTGCGTTCCTGCACATAGGCGAGTTCGTCCGGACGCTCCGCCGTCACGGTCGCCAGATAGCGCTGCACTTCGTCCGGCGTATAGAGCGACAATAGTGCGCGGCCGACCGCGGTGGTCGCCAGCGTCCCGGTGAAGCCGACATCGGGAACGTGCGGCACCGCGTCGGTGGTGCGCAGCGTCTCGACATAGATGAAATCGAGGCCGAACGGCATCGCGATCGAGACCGTGCCGCCGGCGTAGGCCGCGAAATCGCGCATCAGGGGCCGCGCCAGTTGCCGCACTTTCAGCGCCGACAGCACGGGATAGGCGGCGGCGAGCACGCCGAGACCCAGCGCAAAACGCCCCTTGGCGTCGCGCTTGAGATAGCCGAGCTGCGCCAGCGTGTAGGTCAGTCGCGACACCGTCGGCCGCGACAGGCCGGTATGGGCTGCGAGCTCCGCGTTCGACAGCGGGCCCTCGGCGTTGCGGAACGCCGCCAGCACATCGAGCCCATGCGCCAGCGTCGTCGCAAACGAGGGATCGCCGTGATCGGATCTCGACCGGGAAGGCACTGAAATCACTGGGGAAGGTGCGGTGGCCATGCCCGCATACTGATCAGAATGTCATGTTTTGTCAATATATCGAAACGGATTTGCAATCCATGTCGATATTCGTGTAGATACCTCCAAAAATGGGAGGCAACATGGATTTCGAGCCGTCGGCGCGCTCAGAGCAGTGGCGCAGGAAGCTGCAGTCATTCTTCGATTCCGAGGTGCTGCCGCGCCATCGCGCCTGGCTCGAACACACCGGCAAGCGCGAAGCCCCGCCCTTCATGGGCGAGTTGCAGCAAAAGGCGTGCACGGAAGGCCTGTGGAACCTCGGCCTGCCCGAACTCGCCGACGACGAGCCGGGCACGCGGCTGTCCAATCTCGAATACGCGCCATCAGCCGAAATCATGGGGCGGCTGTTCTGGGCCTCCGAAGTCTTCAACTGCCAGGCGCCCGATGTTCCCAACATGATCGCGCTGCAGAACTGCGCCACACCGGAACAGAAGCAGCGCTGGCTGCGCCCGCTGCTCGAAGCCGGGACCCGTTCGGCGTTCGGCATGACCGAGCCCGACGTCGCCTCCTCGGACGCGACCAATATCGCCACCACCTTTCGCCGCGACGGCGACGATTACGTCATCAGCGGCCGCAAATGGTTCATCACGGGTGCGGCACATCCGCGCTGCTCGTTCCTGATCGTGATGGGCGTGACCGACGCGGGGGCCGACCGGACAAGCCGCCATTCCTGCCTCATCGTGCCGATGGATACGCCCGGCGTCCGGCTGGTACGGCCGCTGCGCTGGATGGGCTGCGAGGATCATACAGCGCCCATCGGCGAGCTCGCCTTCGACAATGTCCGCGTCGCACGAGAAAACCTGCTCGGCCGGGAGGGCGAAGGCTTTAAGGTGGCGCAAGTCCGCTTGGGCCCGGCGCGCATCCATCACTGCATGCGCTCGATTGGGCTGTGCGAACTCCTGATCGAACTGATGATGGTGCGCGCGGCAGAGCGCTCCGCCTTCGGCCGTACGGTGATTCAATATGATACCGTGCAACGCTGGATCGCCGAGGCCCGCGTCGAGCTGGAGCAGGCGCGCCTTCTGGCCTATCGTTGCGCGTGGCGGCTCGACCAGTCCGGCCATCACGGTGCAAGTTCTTCCACCAAGAATTGGCGCGACGTCTCGCTGCTAAAGGTCGCGGTGCCGGCAATGCTGCAAAAGATCGCCGACCGCGCCATGCAGGTGTTCGGCGCGATGGGTGGATCGGACGACACGCCGATCCATCAGGCGCTGGCCTGGGGCCGCCTGCTGCGGATCGGCGATGGCCCGGACGAGGTGCACCTGCGGCAGATTTTTCGCATGGAGACGGTGCCGCCATGGTCGATCGCGGACTCGCCCTATCTGGCGGCGCATCCGTCGTGATCTTGCCTCGCCCCGCTTGCGGGGCGAGGTCGGCGCATAGCGCCGGGTGAGGGGGCGTCTCCGCGAGCCGCGCTTGCCGAGAGAGCCCCTCACCCCGACCCTCTCCCCGCGAAGTGCGGGGCGAGGGAGAAGTAGACCGCCGCTATTTGTTTCTTGAATTCATACCTCCAGGGAGGACCACACAATGACCGCAACAGCCAGCAGCGAAGCGCCCAAGGAAACTCCCAAGGACGCCACCGCCTCCGTCGTCGCGCAGCAGGCCGCGATGCTCGAGGCGCTGCCGTTTTCGGACACCGCCGATTTCGACGATGCCGCGCGCGGCTTCATGGGCACGGTCGACCATGCGCGGATCGCCAACCCGCAAGGCCGCGTGGTCTGGAGTCTGGAGCCCTACGGCTTCCTGTCGGAGGAGAAGGCGCCCGCCACCGTCAACCCGAGCCTGTGGCGGCAGTCGCGACTCAACATGCAGCACGGGCTGTTCGAGGTGATGCCCGGCGTCTACCAGATCCGCGGGCTCGACATCGCCAACATGACGCTGATCGAAGGCGATAGCGGCGTCATCGTCGTGGACACGCTGACTTCGATCGAGGGCGCGCGCGCCGCCATGGAGCTCTATTTCAAGCACCGCGGCCTGCGGCCGGTAGCCGCCGTGATCTTCACCCACACCCATACCGACCATTGGGGCGGCGCGCGCGGCGTGCTGG
>JBAUUA010000177.1:0-5044 GCA_049582465.1 Bradyrhizobium sp.
GCCATACAGCGTGTTGGCAAAGCTCAAGCCGGCGGCGACCCAGAACGGCAGCCGCGGATCCATGCCGCCGAGCAGCCCGCCGACCGCCGGTCCCAGAATGAATCCGGCGCCGAAGGCGACGCCGATCTTGCCGAACGTCGCCGCGCGCTGTTCCGGCGGCGTCAGGTCGGCGATGTAGGCAAACGCCGTGGAGACGCTGGCCGAGGTGATACCCGAGATCACCCGGCCGACGAACAGCCAGGTCAGCGACGGCGCCAGCGCCATCAGCACATAATCCAACGCCAGGCCGAAATTCGACAACAGCACTACCGGCCGCCGGCCGAACCGGTCCGACAGGCCGCCGAGCACCGGAGAAAACAGAAACTGCATCAGCGCCCAAGCGGTGCCGAACAAGCCGAAAATCCGCGCCGCGCTCGCGGTATCGTTATCGACGAAACTTTCCACGAGCTTGGGCAGGATCGGCAGGATCAGGCCGAGCGCGAACATGTCGAGCAGAATGGTGACGAAGATGAAGGCCACCGCGCCGCGGCGTGGGGCGCCCGGCAATGGCGCCACGATCATGCTCGCTGGCGGCTCGTCGTCCATGATTCTCGCGTGGGTTTGCCCGGATGGGCTTAAGGACCGGGAGACTAAGCCATGCGTACGCGCCGATGGCAATCGGCGGTGCCACGTCGAATCGGAGAGCCGTACGATCGTGTCGGCTTCGCGAAAAAGAACTCCCGACCCCGGGAGGGTCGGAACCAGCAAGCTTCACCCATTGTTGATTTCGGCGCCGGTCACCCCTGCCCGGCCGCCGCCGCCGGCAGCAGCGCGCCGCCGATCACGCGCGAGTGTGCGCGAAACTCCGCCACAACGGTATTTTCCAGGGTAACGCGGACATCGTAGATGCCGGATCGCACCGAGCGCACGACTTCGCTGGCGGTCGCCACCAGACGGTCGCCGAGCTGGGTCGGGTGCAGGAACGCAATGCTGCAATGGGACGCCACCGTCCGCTCGTTGTAGCTGTTGGACGCGAGCGAAAACACCGCGTCCGCCAGCGTGAAGATCGCGCCGCCATGGGTGATGCCGATGCCGTTGACCATGGACGGCAGCACGGTCATCGCGACGCTGGCGTAGCCCGCCTCGATCGACAATTGCTCCAGGCCGAGGCTGCGCAACGTGGCGTCCTGCCGCCACAGAAAATCCGCGCAGGCCTGCGCCAGCTTGCGCGACGAAAACAAGGCCACATTATTCACCGGAAAAATCCCTGAACAAAAACGGCGGGACCCTACCGTCGCGCAACATGCGCCGCATCCTGCGGTCGGAGGAGACGCGGATGGACACGGAAAATTATTGGCCGAGCTGAATCTGATCCGCCGTATCCGCCGGGCCGGAGCTGACTGGATTGGGCGAATGCAAATGCGCAGATCGCAACTCTTATTCACGGGCCGCTGGCGTGGCGCGATTTTCCGCCATCGTGAGCGGGTTGGAAAATCCGGCGGCGAGTTTGACCAGATCCGCCTGACGGGTGGCGCCGGTCTTGGCGAACACTCGGTGCAGGTGGGTCTTGACGGTGGTCTCGGCGACGCCGAGGTTGGCCGCCGTCTCCGGCACGCCCCCGACCTCGACGATTCCGAGCAGCACCCGCAGTTCGGCCGGGGTCAATTCAAAGGCGCGCGCGATGAGCTCGCCATAGGATCCGGCCTCCAACTCCACTCTCCGCACAAACAGGGCGGCGACGGCCTTGAAGGCCCTGCCGCTGCCGTTGCGCGCCAGCGATTTCAGCGGCAGCACATGCGCGACGTAACGATTGCCGTCATGTGCCGTGAGCGGCAACGCCATCGGCCCCGCGGTGGATGATTGGTTGGCGCCGGCGGCGAAGGCTTCGCGCAATATCTGGTTGGCCTGCGCCTCGCGCGCGACGAGCTGTCCGCCGATGGCGCGCAGGAAATCGTCGGCGCCGAGGATCTCCCGAGCCGCGGCGTTGACATGAACGATGGCGCAGTTGGCGTCGAGCAGAAATATTCCGGCGCTCAGCCCGTCCACGATCTCCGACAACGCCATCGCCTCGGATTTCCGGGACTCGATCGCCTTGTTGATCATCAAGGCGCGGTGCGCATGCGGCACGATCATCGCCACGCGCCGGCGCATCTCGTCATCGACCATGCGCCTGCCCGCGAGCACGGTCATGAGCACCGGACAGCTCAAGTTCGAATTCTCCAGCACGACGTTCGCCGCATCGATACAGCCCTGCGGCCGCAGCCATTCCTGATAGAAGCGTCCCCGGCGGTATTCGTCGAAGCGGACGAGATCCGGGATACTCACGACGCGCCCGAAGCGCGGCAGGATCGTCAACGGATCGAACCTGGAATAGGTATCCGAATAAAGCCCGATATAATGGGGATCGGCGCCGCAGTAATAATGCGCCACCCCGGACTTGCTGATCGAATCCTTCGAAAACAGTCCGCAGGCCCGGCCGCCGACGAATTCGTTGATGCGGACGACGACATCATTCCACAGCGCAGGCTGCAGCCCGGCGTCGTAGATGGCCTCGACGAGGCCTGAAAACTCGCTGTCTCCGGGCATGGGCACTGGCCTGTCAATAGCGGACGCCGGTCAAATAGCACCGCCGCGAGTTGCCCTCGTCCTCCGAACGGGGGATGCCGCGGTGAACCCACGGCACTCGTCGCTCGCGAATACCGCTCAGCGTCCCGTATTACTACGACCCCCATCGTTAACGCTAATGAATGGCAAGAGCTGCATCATTCAACGAGAGGAGCGCCAGCGGCGGTCTTCGAACGAAAATGTGAATTCCCCCCCTGTCGCCGCGATTTTCGCATCTCCGATTTCGATTCGGTTCATCAGCGAGGCTTCTCCAATGTCGTTTCTCAATCTTCGAATCAGCGGGCGGCTCTATTTAGGCTTTGCCGCGCTCCTGCTGTTCTGCGTCGGCCTTGCCGGTTTCGCGGTCATGCAACTCGGAGAGCTGCGCACCCAGGTTGCGTCGATGACGCTGCAATCGCAGAACACCATCCGGGTCGGCGAAATCGCCACAAACCTCCAGGCGATCCGGCGCGCGATCCTGCGTTACGCGTTCGACCACGACGAGAAGTCCTACTCGGAAGCCGAGACGCGTCTGAACAAGGCGAGCGATCTTCTTGTCGAAGCCGACAGGACGACCAAATCCGAAGAGCGGCGCGCGGCCTATAAGGAGATCGACAAGGACGTCGAGCAACTGAAGACCAAGCGCCTCGCGCTCGGTGACGCCGTCCATCAGTTGGTCGCCGGGCGCGAGGCGCTGTTCAGCGACGGCGACAAGATGGCGGCCGATGTCCAGAAATTCGTCGACGCAGCGGACAAGACGGATTTCGCACGTGAAGCAAGCGCGCTCGAGGCCAAGGTGCTTCTGGTTCGTGTCGCCAACTGGCGGACGCTGGCGACGCGCGACGCCAAGGGTATCACCACCTTCAGGACCAACCTCGAGAAAGCCCAGCAGCAGATCGCGGAACTCGAAAAGGCCGCGCTACCGGCGAATCTTGTGGCATCGCTGGGGCCCGTCAAGGCTGGCGTCGCCAAATATTCCGCGGCATTCGACAAGACCGCGCCCAACCTTCTGCTCGGGGACGAATTGTACTACAAGGCCGTCACGCCTCTGACCGTCGACGCCATCGGAAAACTCGACGGGGTGAAGGAATCGATCGGGAAGGCTTTCGCCAAGACGACCGCAGACACCGAAAGCCTCATCAGCAGCACCGTCACCATGCAGGAAGTCGTGGCCGGCGCCGCCGTGCTGCTCGGCCTGCTGATTGCGTTCCTGATCGCGCGCGGCATCATCAAGCCGCTGTCTGGCCTGACCTCCGGCATGAAGGAACTCGCCGGCGGCAATTTCGGCGTGGTGCTGCCCGGACTGGACCGCAAGGACGAAGTCGGCGACATGGCGCAGGCGGTCGAGACCTTCAAGGTCAAGGCCGAGGAAAAGGCCCGCGAGGAAGCCGAAGTCAAGAACAAGCAGGATCAAATCGCCGCGCAGCAGCGCAGGAAAGACATGATCAAGCTCGCCGACGACTTCGAAGGCGCGGTCGGCGAGATCGTCGAAACCGTGTCGTCGGCTTCCACCGAACTTGAAGCTTCCGCCTCCACGCTCACCGCGACCGCGGCGCGGGCGCAGGAGCTCACCACCATGGTCGCGACCGCCTCCGAGGAAGCCTCCACGAACGTACAGTCAGTGGCCTCTGCCACCGAGGAAATGGCCTCCTCCGTCAACGAAATCAGCCGTCAGGTGCAGGAATCGGCACGGATGGCAAGCGAGGCCGTCGACCAGGCGCGCAAGACCAACGACCGCGTCAGCGAGTTGTCGAAGGCGGCGGCACGGATCGGCGATGTCGTCGAGCTGATCAACACCATCGCGGGCCAGACCAACCTGCTGGCCCTGAATGCCACGATCGAGGCGGCCCGTGCCGGCGAGGCCGGTCGCGGTTTTGCCGTGGTGGCCTCCGAGGTGAAGGCCCTCGCCGAACAGACCGCGAAGGCAACCGGCGAGATCGGCCAGCAGATCACCGGCATCCAGGCGGCGACGCAGGAGTCGGTCGGAGCGATCAAGGAGATCAGCGGCACGATCGAAAGATTGTCGGAGATTTCATCGACCATTGCGGCTGCCGTGGAAGAACAGGGCGCGGCGACGCAGGAGATTTCCCGCAATGTGCAGCAGGCCGCGCAAGGCACCCAGCAGGTCTCGTCGCATATCGTCGACGTGCAGCGCGGCGCCGGCGAAACCGGCTCCGCCTCCTCGCAGGTGCTCTCGGCGGCGCAGTCCCTGTCCGGCGACAGCAACCGGCTCAAGCTCGAAGTCGGCAAATTCCTCAATACGGTGCGTGCCGCCTGAGATCGCACGAAGGCTGCGCCGACAACGGCAGAGCGTACCCGCCAAGCTCGCTTGACGAGTACGCGCCTACGCGATCAGCGGTGAAGCGTATCCCGCGACGATCTTGACCAGGTCGGCCTGGCGAGCGGCGCCGGTTTTGACGAACAGGCGGCCGAGGTGGGTCTTGACGGTGGTTTCGGCGAC
>JBAUUA010000178.1:0-5495 GCA_049582465.1 Bradyrhizobium sp.
GCCTCGATGCGCGGATAGCAGAAGATGCACTTCTCGGCCTTGCCGGACGTCCAGTTGTAATAAATCTTTTTGTAGGGGCAACCCGACACGCACATCCGCCAGCCGCGGCACTTGTCCTGGTCGATCAGGACGATCCCGTCCTCCTCCCGCTTGTAGATCGAGCCCGAAGGACAGGAGGCAACGCAACTCGGGTTGAGGCAATGCTCGCAAAGCCGCGGTAGATACATCATAAAGGTATTTTCGAATTGGCCGTAAATATCCTTCTGCACCGCTTCGAAATTGTAGTCCTTGGAGCGTTTGTCGAACTCCCCGCCCAGGATCTCTTCCCAATTTGGGCCCCACTCGATCTTATCCATCGGTCGACCGGTTATGAGCGAGAGCGGCCGTGCCACCGGTGCGGTCGGCAGCTCGGGCGCGATGTGCAGGTGCTCATAATCGAAAGTGAAGGGTTCGTAATAGTCGTCAATTTCAGGCAGGTGCGGATTGGCGAAGATCTTAGCGAGGATCGCCAAGCGGCCACCCTGTTTAGGTACGATCTTGCCATTCTTGCGGCGCTCCCAGCCGCCGCGCCAGCGCTCTTGGTTCTCCCAATCCTTGGGATAGCCGATGCCAGGCTTGGTCTCCACGTTGTTGAACCACGCGTATTCCATGCCTTGACGTGACGTCCAGACGTTCTTGCACGTCACGGAACAAGTATGGCAGCCGATACATTTGTCGAGGTTCATCACCATCGCGATTTGCGCGCGGATCTTCATGACGCGGCCTCTTCGATCGCTCGATCCACTGGATTGGAGTGGTCGAGCCACTCGACCCTGGAGAGTTTTCGGACGATGACGAATTCGTCGCGGTTCGACCCGACGGTGCCATAATAGTTGAAACCGTAGGACAGCTGGGCGTAGCCGCCGACCATGTGGGTTGGCTTGAGCACGGTGCGGGTTACTGAGTTGTGAATACCCCCACGCTGACCGGTTATCTGAGAGCCAGGTACGTTCACTATCTTCTCCTGGGCGTGATACATCAGGCACATGCCTTCTTGCACTCGCTGGCTGACGACCGCGCGCACCGCAAGTGCACCATTCACGTTGTAGAGTTCGATCCAGTCGTTATCGACGATCCCAACCTTCTTCGCATCGACCTCCGAGATCCACACGATCGGGCCGCCGCGCGACAGAGTGAGCATCAGGAGATTATCGGTATACGTGGAATGGATGCCCCATTTCTGATGAGGAGTGATGAAATTCAGCACGATCTCGGGCTCACCGTTGCTACGGCTGCCCAGCAGGTCCACGGTCGTGCGCGTGTCGATCGGCGGCCGATAGACGGCGAAGCCCTCGCCAAAATCCCGGAACCAGCGGTGATCCTGATAGAAATGCTGACGGCCGGTCAGCGTCCGCCACGGAATGAGCTCGTGGACATTGGTGTAGCCAGCAGTGTAGCTGACGTGCTCGCTCTCGATCCCCGACCATATCGGTGACGAGATGATTTTGCGCGGCTGCGCCTGCAGGTCGCGGAAGCGGATCTTCTCGTCTTCGCGAGCTACGGCCAGATGCAAGTGGTCGCGACCGGTTATCTTGCCAAGCGCCTGCCACGCCTTCACGGCGACCTCGCCGTTGGTCTCAGGGGCAAGGTAG
The DNA here is from genome assembly GCA_049582465.1 of Bradyrhizobium sp. Taxonomy (GTDB): domain Bacteria; phylum Pseudomonadota; class Alphaproteobacteria; order Rhizobiales; family Xanthobacteraceae; genus Bradyrhizobium. The sequence goes on from JBAUUA010000178.1 coordinate 1,632, forward strand.
AGGATCACTTCGGCCGCATCGATGTCGGATTCGATCCGGGGCCGGCCATGCGTCGACCCGCCGTCATCGATCTTGTAATTCAGCTTGCCGAGGCCACGCACCTCGTCCTCGGTGTTCCAGTTTATTCCCTTACCGCCATTGCCGAGTGTGTCAGCGAGCGGTCCGAGGGCCGTGAAGCGGCGATAAGTATTGGGATAATCACGCTCGACAACGGTAATCTGAGGCGCCGTAACGCCCGGCGTGAGATCGCATTCGCCCTTCTTCCAGTCCTGTACGTCGAAAGGTTGGGCAAGCTCCGCCGGCGTGTCGTGCATGATCGGCGTCAGTACCACGTCGCGTTCGACGCCGAGATGGCCGACCGCAAGCTCCGAGAAGCGCCGCGCGATGGTTTTGTAGGTCTCCCAGTCGCTGCGCGACTGCCACACCGGATCGACCGCGGCCGACAACGGATGGATGAAGGGATGCATGTCCGTGGTGTTGAGGTCATGCTTCTCGTACCAGGACGCCGTCGGAAGCACGATGTCGGAGTAGAGACAGCTCGTTGACATGCGAAAATCGAGCGTGACGACGAGGTCGAGCTTGCCTTCGGGCACCGGGTCCCGCCATGCCACCTCCTCCGGCTTCCGGCCGTTCGTGACTCCCAGATCTTTGCCTTGCAGGCCGTGTCGCGTACCGAGGAAATGGCGCAGGAAATACTCGTGGCCTTTGCCTGACGATCCGAACAGGTTCGATCGCCAGATGAACAGGTTTCGTGGGAAGTTCTTGGGATTGTCCGGATCTTCGCAGGCCATGTTGAGGCGGCCTGACTTCAAGCCAGCAACGACGTGATCCTTTACATCGAGACCATCTTTCTCCGCTTCCGCTGCGAGCGTCAGCGGGTTGATATCGAGTTGCGGCGCGGACGGAAGCCAGCCCATGCGCTCGGCGCGCACGTTAAGGTCGATCATGCTGCCGCGATAGGGTGTCGGATCAGCCAGCGGCGACAGCAATTCTTTGACGTCCATCCTTTCGTAACGCCATTGATCGCTGTGAGCGTAGAAGAAGGATGTACCGCACATCTGACGCGGCGGCCGCACCCAATCGAGCGCAAATGTTAGCATGGTCCAGCCGGTTTGCGGCCTGAGCTTTTCCTGCCCCACATAGTGGGCCCAGCCGCCGCCGGAGACGCCGATCGTGCCGCACATCATCAGGCAATTGATGATGCTGCGGTAGGTCATGTCCTGATTGTACCAGTGATTCACGCCCGCGCCGATGATCACCATCGAACGGCCTTGCGTCTTTTCCGCGTTGTCGGCGAAGTCACGTGCGACGGCGATGGCTCTCTCGGCCGGCACGCCGGTGATCGGCGCCTGCCAAGCCGGTGTATAGGGCACGTTGTCTTCGTAGCTTTTGGCACACGCGGCACCCAACCCTCGGTCGAGACCGTAGTTCGCGCAGAGAAGATCAAACACCGTGGCGACGAACGCCTCACCGTCCGCGAGCGCGATCCGCTTGACCGGCACGTTGCGCAGGAGTACGTCGCCGCCCTGATCGTTTTCCGGAAAATGCTCGTGCGGCCGTCCGCCGAAATACGGAAACGCAACCGACAGGACCTCATCGCGACGATCGATCACGCTGAGCACGAGCTTGACGTCCTCGCCGGTCTCACCGTCCTTCGCTTCGAGGTTCCATCGTCCTTTTACTTCGTTCTTGCCTGGCCAGCGATAGCCCATCGAACCCTGTGGCACGGCGTAATGGCCGGTCTTTTCATTGATTGCGACGCTCTTCCACGCCGCACGGTCCGAGGTTGGCGCGCCGCGCAGGTCGCTCTGTCGCAGGTAGCGGTCTGGCACGTAGCGATCACCGTCGCGTCTGAGCCGCACTAGCATCGGCATGTCGGTGTAGCGGCAACAATAATCCTGAAAATACGGCACCAAGCGATCGAGGAAGAACTCGCGCAGGATGACGTGACCCATTGCCATGGCGAAAGCAGCGTCGGTCCCTTGCTTGGGATGGAGCCAAAGGTCTGACAATTTAGCGACTTCGGAATAATCCGGCGTGATCGCCACAACTTTAGTGCCGTTGTAGCGCGCCTCGACGAAGAAATGAGCGTCGGGCGTTCGCGTCTGCGGCACGTTCGAGCCCCAGGCGATGATGTAGCTCGAATTGTACCAGTCGGCCGATTCCGGCACGTCGGTCTGCTCACCCCAGGTCTGCGGGCTCGACGGCGGTAGGTCGCAATACCAGTCGTAGAACGACAACAGCGTACCGCCGATCAAGCTGAGATAGCGGGCTCCCGAGGCGTAAGACACCATCGACATAGCCGGGATCGGCGAAAAGCCGACCACGCGATCCGGCCCCCACGTCTTGATGGTATGGACGTTGGCTGCGGCGATGATTTCGCTCGCTTCGTCCCAAGTCGAGCGGACGAACCCGCCGCGACCGCGCATGGCCTTGTAGGATTTCGCGCACTCGGCATCGCCGACGATCGAGCCCCAGGCCTCCACGGGCGCCATCGTCGTGCGCGCCTCGCGCCATGCCCGGACCAACCGGGCACGCACCATCGGGTATTTAACGCGGCTCGCGCTGTAGAGGTACCAGCTGTAAGAGGCGCCGCGCGAGCAACCGCGCGGCTCGTGGTTCGGCATGCCCGGACGTGTGCGCGGATAGTCGGTCTGCTGCGTTTCCCAGGTGACGACGCCGCTCTTAACGTAAATCTTCCAGCTGCATCCACCCGTGCAGTTCACACCATGTGTCGAGCGCACGATCTTGTCATGCTGCCACCGCTGCCGGTAGCCCTCTTCCCACATCCGGTCTTCATCGCGAAGCTCACCCAAACCATCGGCAAAAGACTCTCGCCGCCTAGACAGATAGGTCAACCGCTCGAGAAAATGGCTCATGCTAGGATGCCTCCCGCTGAGACGCCCGATTATGCTCGATCCATGGATGCAATGAAGTCAACGCTAATTTCCGGAGTGCAGCCCCGTCGAAGATGCAGGGTCGGAAAATGCAAGTTTTCCAAGTAATGGCTATGCCTCCGCGCAGGCCTCTGGGGTGTCGAGACGCCTTTTGCACCGAGGTGGCACAAGTACTTCGCCACGCCACTATGACCGAGACTCCTGAGCGTCGGACGAGGGACATCGTGCTCAATATATATGCGCATTTGGCCGCCGCAGGGCATGCCAGTCGCAAGGACTTCATCGTCCAGAGTGATGTCCACGACTTGGGGCGCTTCAGCGCCAGCACGCGCTGATGTAAACCCCTGTGCTTCGACGACGATGACAACTGCAAAGCGACGCCTAGCGGCCGTCAGACCAGCGGCACTTCCTAGAACATCGGTCTCAGACTCAGCAGAAGCGCTTTTGCTCATCTCTGTCACATCAGAGGCTGGCGCGGCCACGGACCGGGCACGAGCAAAGAGCCACTCCTTGACAGACAATGGCGTTGGACAGCCGCCCGTCCATAGCGCACCACGGGAATTCTTTGGTTCACGGCCAGACCTCAATTTGAACTTCGTGTTCTGGGGCTTGCTCAACAACGCTCCACATCTACGCAGCGCCACAGCCGTTTCTGCACGTGCGCTCAGACCGCTGCGGATTCTCAGAACCGCGATGGCACAATAAGCCAACTGCATCCCAACGCCAACCCAACCAGTCAGACGGCGACCGGCGCGACGTAGACAATTAAACGTACAAAGCAAAAAAGACGTCATCGCGCGTAATCGCTTATCGCTGGCGTCTCCCGAGGATCGCGTGGGGGCGCCAAGCCTTCGGTGGCGAGACAACCAGCAACGTATCATGAATGCGAAGCCACGCCGTAACAAACGAATTATATTGCGACTTGATATCGAATTATTTGATATGACGCATGGATGCAGAGCCGGAA
>JBAUUA010000179.1:0-5234 GCA_049582465.1 Bradyrhizobium sp.
TGCAGGCTCTGGTAGACCGCCTCGTCGTCCTGGCGCATCTGCTTCAGCGAATCCATCGTCGTGGTGTCGACGGGCTTTTCGGGTTTGCGCTTGGCGGCGAGTTCGGCCTCCTGCCGCTGATAGCACGCCTCGCGTTCGGGCTTGGCCTGGATGAAGCGGCATTGTTCGACTTCCGCGACCGCGGGCGCGGCGGCGAACAGCATGGCCAGCACGGATAGAATGAATCTCAACAACGTTGGTCCTTCGATGAACATCCGGCGTCAGCCCGCAGCGCCATAGATTTTGTCGCGCAGCCGCCGCATCCCGGCAAGCCATCGCTCGGAGTTGGAGGCCTTGCGCTGCATGTATTCATACACGGTCGGATGCGACAAGATCAGAAACTGCTCGGCCTCCATCGCCTCGATCACGATTCTGGCCACCTCCTCGGGCTGCATCACGCCGTCGACCCGCGCCGCGCTCGGGCCCGCCGTCGTCATGGCGGTCTGCACCGATTGCGGGCACAGCACGGAAATCCGGATGCCGCGGTCGCCATATTGAATGGCGAGATGCTCGGCGAGCGCGACCGCCGCATGTTTTGTTACCCCATAGGGCATGGAGTTCAGTGACGCCAACAGTCCTGCCGCGGACGCGGTGTTGAGCAGATAGCCGGATCCGCGCGCGAGCATGCCCGGCACCAGCGCGCGCGCCGCGAATACATGGCTCATGACATGCACCCGCCAGCTCACGTCCCAGTCGGCATCGTCGGCGCTCTCCTGTCCCTTGCGCGACAGGCCGGCATTGGAAAAGAACACATCGACCGGGCCGTACTTGTCCTCGGCCGCCGCGATCAGCGCCTTGATGTCCTCTTCCTGGCCGACATCGGCGGTTACCGCGAGACCGTCGATGTCGCCGGCGACCTTCGCCAGCCGGTCGCGCGACGATTTGAGGTCGGCCACCACCACGCCGCGCGCGCCTTTCTCCGCATACGCGCGCGCTACCGCCGCGCCGATGCCGCTCGCGGCGCCCGTGACGACGCAGACTTTATTTTTGACGAGCATGATTCAGTATCCTCGTATTTCCGTCATTGCGAGCGAAGCGAAGCAATCCATTACGTGGATACGGCAGTTATGGATTGCTTCGTCGCTTCGCTCCTCGCAATGACGATTTCAAGACATTTTGTTGATTGTTCGTTCGATACCCTGACGTATCACCCCCGGTACAGCCCCTTGTCGCGCGCCTTCTGGATGGCGAGCGCGGCCATCAAATCGAGCATCGGCGTCGACAGTCCCGCGGCGCGCGCGAACGCCGCCGGAGCCTTGACCAGCACGTCGATCTCCATCGCGCGGCCGAGTTCGTAATCCTGCAGGATCGAGGGCTTGTGGTTGGGCGCCGGGCCCGAGCGGGTGAGGCGCCTCACCTCGGGGATATAGCTTTGCGCAATGCTGTTGGCTTCATCGAGCAGACGCGGCACCACCTCGCGCAAGTCGCCGTCGTCCCGCACCGCGCGCGCGGTCTGTCCGGTCAGCAGGCACAGCACGGACAAGGACATGTTGGTCAGGAGCTTCGACCAGATCGTTTGCCGGATCCGGAGGACCGGTTGCGACTGGATCGAGGCTTCATTGAGCAAAGCCCCCAGGCGCTCGATCCGCGCGCTGGCGCGGTCGTCGCATTCCCCGACCTGCAGCATGTTTCGATCCGGTGAAAGATTTGCGACAATTCCGGGCGCGACCACCTCGTTTGACGAGAAAATCACGCCGCCGATGATCCGCTCGCGCGAAACCAGCGACCGCAACCGGCCGCCCGCGTCGAGAAAGCCGAGATCGGGCATATCGGGATGGTCGGGCGAAATGCCGATGTCGTACCACCAGGGAATGCCGTTCTGGGCGAACACCACGGCGGTGTCGTCGTCGAGCAGCGGCGGCAGCCCTTCGACCAGGCTTTCAAGCGACGTCGCCTTCAGCGTGGAGATGACGAGATCCTGCGGCCCGAGCGCCACTGGGTCGTCGGATGCGTTCACGCGCGCGGTGAATTCGGCTTCGCCGACCCGAAGCGTCAGGCCTTTTGTCCTGACCGCCGCCAGATGCGGCCCGCGCATCACACAGGAGACATCATGTCCTGCTAACATGAGGCGTACCGCAAAATGGCTGCCGACGGCGCCCGCGCCGAAAATGCAAATACGCATGAGGTGGAGTTTCCTGTCTGTGGGATCGACGGCGGAAATGTCTCAGTTTCCACGGGCTTGCCCCGCAGCGCAACGCCCGTCGAGGCGGCTCGGCCGTCGAGCGTCATCAAGAATGGCAAAAAACCGATACTCTACGAGGTTGCGCATGGAAACATACACAATCATAGGATAATATCGGGCCGGAAGTTTTCCACCCGCTTGAGAATGAAATTTGAACGGACAGTTTAGCCAGAAAGCAATTTGGAAACCGGAGAAACACCATGGCACAAGCTGCCAAGCCCATGAACGCCATCCTTCGAAATTCCATTCGACCCGGCGAAACCCGGCCGCGCCCGGCGGCCAGGAGCTCGCAGGCGCATCCCGGGGTAAGCCCGCTTCATCCCGTCAGCCATCGCAATGTCAGCTTTCAACCGCTGCCGCGCCCGCTGGGATTGCCGCCCTATCATTATGATCTGGTCGAGAACTTCCCCGCCATCGGCGACGCCATTACCCATGACAAGAAGCTGGTTTTCCATGTCGTCGGCGATTCCGGCGGCGTGCAGGACGGCGAATTCCAGAGCAACGTCGCCGAGCAGATGATCGATCATTTGACCAGCGGCAAGGGCGTCGCCAAGCCGCAGTTCTGCTATCATGTCGGCGATGTCGTCTATTTCACCGGCATGAAGGACGACTATTACGCCCAGTTCTACGAGCCTTACGCGCATTACGACGTGCCGATCCTGTCGATTCCCGGCAATCATGATGGCGAAGTCGACGACCCTACCGCGCAAACCTCGCTCGACGGCTGGGCGAAGTATTTCATGCAGGCCCATCCCGATGTCGATCCGATCTCGAAAGACGCGCCGCGCGTCCAGCTCAATCTGCCGAACGTCTACTGGACGCTGGTGACGCCGTTCGCGACCATCATCGGCCTCTACACCAACGTGCCCGAGGGCGGATCGATCGATTCCGTCCAGCAGCAGTGGGTCACCAACGAGTTCGCGACCGCGCCGACCGATCGGGCACTGATTTTTGCGCTGCATCACCCGATCTATTCCTTCGATGTCTTCCACAGTGGAAGCTCCAAGATGGCGGACGTGCTGGAAAACGCCATTCGCGATACGGGACGCGTTCCCAATCTGGTGCTGTCCGGTCACGTGCATGATTATCAGCGCATCGAGCAGACCATCGCGCCGGACGGGCCGACGCCGTTCATCGTCACGGGTAATGGCGGCTATCATAATCTGCATGCGGTCCATTCCGCGGTCGGCGACAAGTCGGCCGATACCGGCGCGGTGCTGAAATACGTCCAGGCCAAGAAATGGGGCTTCATGACGCTGACGATCGACAGCCACACCATTTCCGGGGTCACGATCGAGGTCGACCGCTCAGGCCACGTCTCGAATGGCGACACGTTCAGTTACCCCACCAAGCCGGTGATTCTGAAATCGCCGAAATCGGTTCCGACGCTGTGAGACATGGGGGCTAACGCCCGGAGTTATGTCGGCACGCGCCGCGCGCGTGCCGGTCTCCGGCGCTTCGCAAGTCCGGACCCCTATGGTTCCGCGCTGCGGATGCCCGCGGGGCTGACCTTCATCGCGATCGGCTCCGTTTTGGTCAGGGTCTTGCCGTCGAATGCGAAGGTTGCGATCTCGTTCTCGACCATGCACTGCACCAGCAGTTTGCTGGAATCCTTCGACCATACGATGCCCTGGCACCAGTGGCCGATCCTGGCTTCGGTCACCGGGACCAGGTCGGTACCGGCAATCCGGTAGATCTTCAGCAAGCCAAAATCGTTGAAGAATGGCGAGTTCGCCGGCTTGGTCGAGCCGTTCACGACGTTGACCGCAACGAAAGCGCCGTCCGGCGACATTTTCAGGCCTTCCGGCGTTTGCCCGACCGAGATGGTGGTCACCACGCGGATCGGCTTGGCGCGCATGTCGATCAGGCTGATCGAATCGGCGTCGCCGCCGCCCATGCCGACATTGCCGACGACAGCGGTGTCACCGTTGCCCGCGGTGTCGATCTGGTAGGGACGTAGCGCGGAAAACAGGTCGCGCTTGCTGTACTCGACCTTGGCGCCGTCGACCGCGAGGATCGAGATCCGGCTGTCGCCGTCGCGGGTGACCAGCGCCATCGTGCCGTCGCGGGAAAAGATCGCGTGGCTTGGGCCGGATTTCGCATCGCCGAGCGCGATCTTGCCGGCCGGGGTCAGCGCATTGCCGCTGATCGTGAACACCGAGACCGTTCCCTCGTTGCGGTTGGCGACCAGCGCCAGCGTCGCCGTGCGGTTGATCGAAACGCCGGCGGCGCCGGCGCCGGCCTGCAGCGTCGCCAGGACTTTCGGCGGCGAGGATTTCAGGTCGATCACCGTCAGCTTGTCGTCGGCAATCGCCTTGGTCGGATCGGCGGGATCGACTTTCATCGCGCCGGTGACCAGCGCGAAACTCTCGTCGGGCGCAACGGCGACGCTCGGCGGCGGCCCGACCACGCTCGCCGGTGCCGGCAGCTCCGCAACAATGCGCGGCGCCGCGCCGGAAAGATCGATGATCGAAACCGTGTCCGGCAAGGGTTCCTTGCGGACCTTTGCCACTCCGTTTTCCATGACCATCTTGCCGTCATTGGCCGAAACGGCGATCTCGGCGTTGGCCGCGGGGGCCGCCATGGCGATCGATAAAATCGTGATCAGTGCCGACACGGCTCTGCTGGACCGCATGGCGTCTCTCCCAAATTGACTGGCCCTCTTGCGGGGTCCATGACGGGCAGTATTCAACGGCGGAGCGCAGTTGTCGAATCCGCAGCCGATCGCGCGCGCCGCTTCCGGGCACGCGGGTGACATGGTGCGGGATCACGCTTTATATTCCACTGGCCATGACACCGTGTTAGCTCTTTGACGAAATAGCAAAATCCCTCCTTCGCGGTCATGCGATCCTCAATCATCCGGGAACCCGCACTTTGCCCCCCAAGACCATCGAAGAACCCGCCCGGCAAATACCGCTTTATGGCGAATATGAAGTCGCCGTGCTCGGCGGCGGCCCGACCACGCTCGCCGGTGCCGGCAGCTCCGCAACAATGCGCGGCGCCGCGCCGGAAA
>JBAUUA010000180.1:0-2221 GCA_049582465.1 Bradyrhizobium sp.
CGAGCAGCGTCTCGGCGGCTCCGGTCAGGGCCAGACGCTGGTCGATCGAGCGCGTGCCCTTCACGCTGGTCGCGATGACGGCACCGATCGACGACAGCACGGCAGCAACGATCGCCAGCGCCACCAGTGCCTCGATCAGGGTGAACCCTGCGACGTCAGAGCAGCTTCTTCGGGACAATATCGACCCCTCCGGTCAGCCAGTTGACGCGAACTTCATACCCCATGCCGGGACGCGCTAGCGCAATCACGCCGCCGCATGACATGCCCGACGGGAAGAAATCGATCGACCCGCCGGCTGCTCGATCCGCGCATCGCAATGCCAGCATCGCCTCCAGCGTGACATCGCTTGGCAGGCGGATAGTGCGGCCGTTCACGCCGGAGCGGATCGACCGCGCCTCGGCGTCGACCACGGTCTTTACACGGACCTGCCGGCGCAGCGCCGCGGTGCGATCCGCCTTCAGCAATGCCGCGGTTTCCACGGCATAGCTCTCGAGCTTTGCGCGCGAGGTGGCCCGAGGTATCGCCGGCAATATGATGGCCGCGAGCAAGCCGATGATGGCAAGCACGCACAGGATCTCGATCAGCGCGAAACCCCGCTCGCCGCCTCGCTCAGCGCGTGCCACTGGCAACGTCGCGCGTGCCGCTGGCAATGTCGGTTGCCGTTCCACTGCCGCCTTCCTGACCGTCGGATCCGAACGAGATGATTTCGTAAGGCGCGTGTTCGCCCGGCGAACGGTAGACGTAGCCGTGCCCCCACGGATCGTTCGGTACCACGCCGCCGCGCAAATATGGCCCGTTCCAGCCGGGCGTGTTGTTGCTGCGGGTCAACGCGGCGAGGCCTTCGTTGGTATTGGGATAGCGGCCGAGATCGAGGTAATAGAGATCGAGCGCGCTGGAAAAGCTCTCGATCTGGATTTTCGCGGCCTTTGCCTTGGACTCGCCGAGATAACCGAGCACGCGCGGGCCCACCAGCGCCATGATCAGCCCGATGATGGTGATGACCACGAGGATTTCGACCAGCGTGAAGCCGGCCTGGCCGCTCCGCCGCCTTGGTGTTGCCGAAGCCAGAACGTTTCTGCGCACCCCAGTCGCCTCCTCGTACTCGATGTCTTCCGTGCTAGCCGACAATCTGACTGACGGAAAGCAACGCCGTCATGACAGACACGATCAAACCGCCGACGACGATGCTGATCGTGATGATCGCCGCAGGCCCGGCAATGCCGACCACCCGGTCCAGCGTGCGCTGCAGTTTTGTTTCGTAGAACTCGGCGACCCGGCCCGACAGCATCGGCAACTGCCCGGTTTCGTCGCCAAGCCGCAGCATCCGCACCGCCATCGCCGGAAGCGCCTTGGTATCGGATAGCGCATCCGACAGTTTTGCGCCATGGCGGACGCGGTCGGCAGCATCGGTCCAGACCGCGGACGGACCGGTCGAGGACATCATGTCGACGAGAATCCGCAGCGTCGTCGTGAGATTGACGCCGCTTCCGAGCAGGAGCCCGAGATTCCGGCAGAACAGCGACGTCCGGTAGAACTTCATCACCTCCCGGATCGCCGGCAATTGCGTGACTGCATTGACGATGCTGCGGCGCACGCTTTGCTGGCGCAGCAGCAGCCAGCCCCCGGCGATCGCGGCCGCGAGCGCCGCCAGCACCACGTCGGAATTGTTCCGCAGGAAGGTCGAAAGGTTCAGAAAGGTCAGAATGATCGGATCGACCTTGGCGCCGAAATCGGTCAGCACGCTGGCGAATTGCGGCAACACGAATGTGAGAAAGAACAACAGCACGCAGCCGGCGGCGCTGAGCACGAACAAGGGATAGCGGATGGCATCGCCGAGCCGGCGCTTCAGCGCCTCGGTGCGGCTGCGTTCATCGGCGAGCACCTCGAGCACCTGGTCGAGCGAGCCCGATGCCTCGCCGACCCGGATCAGCGCCACATACATCGGCGGAAACAAGCCCTCGTGCCGCGCCAGGGCCTCCGCGAAGCTTTCGCCGGCGATGACATGCGAGCGGATATCGGCGACCACCGGCCGCAGGCGGCCGAAGTCGGGGTCGGCCGCGAGCAATTCGAGGCCGTCATTGATCCGCGCCCCGGCGCGCAGCAATAGCGCGAGGTCGCGGGTGAAAATGGTGACGTCCTCGGCCTTGGGCTGGTTGAAGATACTGAGAAGGCTGCGGGCCGTGCCGCCGCTTTCCTCGAGCGTGACGTTGTCGACCAGCAC
>JBAUUA010000181.1:0-2513 GCA_049582465.1 Bradyrhizobium sp.
ATCGTGCTGATCGCCTCAGCCGCAAACCGGCCGCCTGCGAGCACCGAGGCGTGCTCGATGGCCGAAACCACCAGCCGCCGAACCGGGGCGCCCGCCCCCCGCCGCAGCCCCGGCGTCAGCGCCAGCGCATTGGCCTCGGTTCCGCCCGAGGTGAAGACCACGTTGCGGGAGACCGCGCCGATCGCGCTTGCGACCGCAGCCCGGGCATCCTCGACCAGCCGGCGGGCCTTGCGGCCCTCTTCATGGACCGAGGAGGGATTGCCCGGGAGATCCCACGCCGCAGCCATCGCCTCCCGTGCCTCGCGGCGAAGTGGCGTGGTCGCATTCCAGTCGAGATAGACGCGGTCGGGCATGGGCTGTCTTAGCACTTTTCCTTGGTTCGCACCTCATTGTGAATGCTTGGCTGTGCGGACGCCGCCCGCTTCAAATGCCGCGACCTAATATGGAACCGCCAGGACACGCAGAGCATGCCGACGTGGTAGGAAGCCCGAACGCCCGATCCGTACCCAATCGAGATCGATGCGTCGCTCCGACCTTTGCGGGGCGAAAGCCGGCGAAAGTGATATGATCTGTTGCTCCATGGCCAATCTCCGAATGCGCGATGAACCGCATGAGTGACGTCAAAAATGCGCCGGAAAACGCTCACGTCGAGCCGTTTTGGGACCGGCGAGCATGGGATGATGCGAACCCCAAAGGGACGAGCGGCGGGCTTGCCGGGATATCCGGCGCCGACTGGCTGTTCTACGGCGCGGTGGCCGCGATCTCGCTCGGGATCGGGGTCGTCAACGCTTTTTCGCGGGCCCAGGACGTCGCCTGGCGCGGCGGCGTTTACGATCTCCGCACGCCGCTGTTCTGGGAGTTGTCGAGCATCGTCACGATCATCGCGGTAGCACCCGTGCTGTTCGTCGCGGTACGGCGGATGCGCCATGTCGAGGGATGGCCGCTCCGCGTCGGGCTTGCGGTGGCGGCGGTCCTTGTCTTCTCGGGCCTGCACATCGCCGGCATGGTCGGCCTGCGCAAGCTGGTGATGTTCCTCGCCGGCGGCGCTTACGATTTTCACTTCTCGGTCGCGACGCTGATCTATGAATTCCGCAAGGACGTGATGACCTGCGTCCTGATCGGCAGCACGCTGTGGCTGATCGACAGCCGCCGTGAAATCCGACAGGCCCGGTCGGACGCGACGACGCCGCGCGCGGACCCGGCCTCCTCCGCGGCATCCGAAATGGTCTGGCTCCGCGACGGATCCTCGCGCATCCGCATCGAAGCGCGCGATATCCTCACCGTCGGCTCGGCGGGAAATTACGTCGAATATTGCATGGCCGGCGGCCACACCCATCTCGTGCGGGGCACGCTCGCCGCCGAGGAAGCGCGGCTGACCAAATTCAACATCGTGCGGGTACACCGGACCCGGCTGGTCAACCTTTTCCGCGTGACCGGGCTCAAGGCAGGTGCGAACGGTGATTTCGAGCTGACGCTCGACGCCGGCCAGGCCGTTTCCGGCAGCCGCCGGTACCGCGACGCTTTGGCCTCGATCGAAACGCTCGCCGCCGAGCCAGCGCCGTTTGCGGGCGATAAACTGGCGCGCCGCCAGCACTGAGCGCACCGGATGCTGCGGCGGCTCCACGGAGCCACGAAATTCCATCGGTCTTACAAAAGCTTAATCCGGGGTCGCGATGCCTATCGAAGGCCGTCCAGCTGCACAAAACCCTTGCTTTTTGCCCCTCGCCTCATGCTAGAACGCGGCCTCCAGTTCACCAGGCGCCGTTCGCGCATCGCCCCAACGACGTCTGATCAGCCCCCTATCTCTCGCGTGGTTTCGCCAATGAAGCCCGCGAAGTGCCGGTTGATCTTGCCAAGGACCACCAATGCCTGAAGTCATTTTCACCGGCCCTGCCGGCCGCCTCGAAGGCCGCTACCACCCGGCGAAACAGAAGAACGCGCCGATCGCGATGATCCTGCATCCGCATCCGCAGTTTCACGGCACGATGAATCACCAGATCGTCTACCAGTGCTACTACGCCTTCGCCCATCGCGGCTTTTCGGTGCTGCGCTTCAATTTCCGCGGCGTCGGCCGCAGCCAGGGATCGTTCGATCACGGCACCGGCGAATTGTCGGATGCGGCCTCCGCGCTCGACTGGGCGCAGACCATCAATCCCGAGGCGCGCGCCTGCTGGGTCGCCGGCTTCTCGTTCGGCGCCTGGATCGGCATGCAGCTCCTGATGCGCCGGCCGGAGGTCGAAGGCTTCATCTCGATCGCGCCGCCCGCTAATCTCTACGACTTCTCGTTCCTTGCGCCCTGCCCGTCCTCAGGCCTGATCGTCCATGGCGAGAAGGATGCCGTGGTGCCGCCGAAAGACGTCAACACCCTGGTCGAGAAGCTCAAGACCCAGAAGGGCATCGTGATCGATCAGCAGATCATCCCCGGCGCCAACCATTTCTTCGACGGCAAGCTGGAGCCGCTGATGGAGACGGTGACCGGCTATCTCGACATGCGGCTCGCCAACGTTCGCTGA
>JBAUUA010000182.1:0-2166 GCA_049582465.1 Bradyrhizobium sp.
GTCATCTCGCAGATCACGATTTCGGTGCCGTCGGGTTTCGGCGTGCGCTGGCGCACTTTCAGCGCGCTGCACAAAGGCACGAATTCCGGATAGCGCTCGACGTCGGCGACCAGATCGAACATCTGCGCGGCGCTGTGCTTCGCCAGGCGCCTGGAGTTGAATTTCGGCATCGACCTAACGCTTCAGCGAGATTTTGCCGCGCGCGCCGCCCTGAGCCTGGCGAAATCGTCGCCGGCGTGATGCGACGAGCGGGTCAGCGGGCTCGCCGATACCATCAGGAAGCCCTTGGTATAGGCGACCTTTTCATAGCCGGAAAATTCATCCGGCGTCACATAGCGCATGACAGCGTGATGCTTGCGGGTCGGCTGCAGATATTGGCCGATGGTGAGGAAATCCACGTCGGCCGAGCGCAGATCGTCCATCACCTGCAGCACCTCGTGACGCTCCTCGCCGAGCCCGACCATGATGCCGGACTTGGTGAAGATGGTGGGATCGATTTCCTTGACCCGCTGCAACAGCCGGATCGAATGGAAATAGCGCGCGCCCGGACGCACGCTGAGATAACGCGAGGGCACCGTTTCCAGATTGTGGTTGAACACGTCGGGCTTTGCCGCGACCACGACTTCCAACGCGCCTTCCTTGCGCAGGAAGTCGGGCGTGAGAATCTCGATCGTGGTGGTCGGGCACCGCGCGCGGATCGCACGGATGGTTTGCGCGAAATGTTCGGCACCGCCGTCGGCGAGATCATCGCGATCCACCGAGGTGACCACGAGATGAGCGAGCCCGAGCTTGAAGGTGGCTTCCGCGACGTGCTCGGGCTCCGATGCGTCGAGCGCGCCGGGCATGCCGGTCTTGACGTTGCAGAACGCGCAGGCGCGGGTGCAGGTGTCGCCCATGATCATGAAGGTGGCGTGCTTCTTGTCCCAGCACTCGCCGATATTCGGGCAGCCCGCCTCCTCGCACACCGTGACGAGGCCGTTTTCCTTGACGATGTTGCGGGTGTCGGCATAGCCGCGCGTGGTCGGCGCGCGGACGCGAATCCAGTCCGGCTTCGGCGGCGACAGCGAATCCGGCCGGTTCACCTTTTCCGGGTGGCGCGGGCGTAGCGGATTGGCGGAAAGCGTATCGACGACGACAACCATGGAATATCCATATCCCTGAGAGGCTTAGCTAATCCGCTTGAAGGGGAATCGCAACCGCCCGGCTTGTTGGCTCGCATGCTTTAGCATATTGCCATTTCCGACGCATTTTTCGCCCCCCAGCCCCGATTTGCAGACCCCCGATCTGGAATGGCTCAAAGCCGCCCATCCGCAGGCCCAATCGCCCCTGATTTGGGCAAACCGCTCAAGCGCGCCTTCTTCGGCCGCAGCGTGCAAGTGGTCGCGCCGGATCTGATCGGCACGACGCTGCTGGTGAACGGCGTCGGCGGCCTCATTGTCGAGGTCGAGGCCTATCATCACACCGAGCCGGCCGCCCATTCCTATCGCGGGCCGACGCCGCGCAACCAGGTGATGTTCGGCCCGCCCGGCTTTGTTTATGTCTATCGCTCCTATGGCATCCACTGGTGCGTCAATTTCGTCTGCGAGAAAGCGGGTTCCGCCAGCGCCGTGCTGATCCGCGCGCTTGAGCCGACCCACGGCATTCCCGCGATGCGCCGCCGCCGGGGAGTGCATGACGAGCGCGCACTGTGCTCGGGCCCGGGGAAACTCACGGAAGCGCTCGGCATCACGCACGCGCATAACGGACTGCCGCTCGATGCCCCTCCGATCGCGCTGTATGCGCGCACCGAGAAGCCGGAGATCGTTGCAGGCGTGCGGATCGGGCTTACCAAGGCGGTTGAGCTGCCGTGGCGATACGGGCTGAAGGGCTCGAGGTTTTTGAGCAAGCCGTTTTGAGATGGTAACCGTCATTGCGAGCGCAGCGAAGCAATCCAGCTTTCTTTGTGCGGGCCGATGGATTGCTTCGTCGCTGCGCACCTCGCAATGACGAAAGGATACCTTCGCGTTCCCGCGGCGCGGATTGCGCCCGAGTTGTGCAGGAACCTTCCGCCCCAAAGAGAGGGCGCGCGGGAATGCCGGGTGTCCAGTGCACCCGCAGATGGGGTAACGGGCTCTCCGGAGGCCTTCCAAGCAAGCCGCGCTAGCTACGGCGCTATTGGTGGCGCGC
>JBAUUA010000183.1:0-4864 GCA_049582465.1 Bradyrhizobium sp.
AGCTCCAGCAGCGCGTCGTGATTGAGGATGCGGATCATGATGGCGTCGACGTAACGCGACAGCACGCGCGCGGTGTCGGCGATGGTCTCGCCGCGGCCGAGCTGCATTTCCGCCCCCGTCAGCATGATCGCCTCGCCGCCGAGCTGACGCATGCCGACGTCGAACGACACCCGGGTGCGGGTCGACGGCTTTTCGAAGATCATCGCCAGCGTCTTGCCTTCGAGCGGCCGGTTCGGCTTCTCGCCCTGATGGCTCTTGTGCGCCTTCAGCTTCGCCTTCATGGCGACGCTCAGGGCGAGCACATCGCGCAGCTCCCGGGTCGGAAGCTCGTTCAGATCGAGAAAATGCCGCAGCGCGTTGCTCATTGCCCCGCCGCCCGCTTCAACTGACCGCCGGAAAGCTTGGCGCAGGCGCGATCGAGACGCTGCACGGATTCCTCGATCTCCGCCTCGGTCACGATCAAGGGCGGCAGGAAACGGACCACGTTTTCGCCAGCGCCGACCGTGAGCAAATGCTGCTCGCGCAGCGCCGTCACCAGGTCGCCCGACGGCACCACCGCCTTGACGCCGATCAGGAGGCCCTCGCCGCGCACCTCGGCGAGCACGCCGGGATGACGGTCGACCACCGAGGCGAGCTTCTGCTTGAGCAGAAGCGACATCTTCTGCACATGCTCGAAGAAGCCGGGCTTCAGCATCACGTCCAGCACCGCATTCGCCGCCGCGACCGCGAGCGGGTTGCCGCCGAAGGTCGAGCCATGCGAGCCCGGCGTCATGCCGGAGGCGGCCTCGGTCGTTGCGAGGCACGCGCCGATCGGGAAGCCGCCGCCGAGCGCCTTGGCCAGCGACATGACATCGGGAGTAACCCCGAGGCGCTTGTGTGCGAACAGCTCGCCGGTGCGGCCCATGCCGGTCTGCACCTCGTCGAACACCAGCAAGAGATCCTTGTCGTCGCAGAGCTGGCGCAGCGCCTTGAAGAAGGCATGCGGCGCGGCGCGCACGCCGCCCTCGCCCTGCAGCGGCTCGATCAGGATGCCCGCGGTCTGCGGGCCGATCGCCTTCTTCACGGCATCGAGGTCGCCGAGCGGCACCTGGTCGAAGCCATCCACCGGCGGTCCAAAGCCTTCGAGATATTTCGGCGAGCCGGTCGCGGCCAACGTCGCCAGCGTGCGGCCGTGAAACGCGCCGTCGAACGTGATGATGCGATAGCGCTCGGGATGGCCCTTGGCGGCGTGATATTTGCGCGTGACCTTGATCGCGCATTCCATCGCTTCCGCACCGGAATTGGCGAAAAAGACAAAGTCGGCAAAGCTCTGTTCGCACAGCCGCGCCGCCAGTTTCTCGCCGTCCGGGCTCTTGAACAGGTTCGACATGTGCCACAGTTTGGTGGCCTGCTCCTGCAGCGCCGCCACCAGCGCGGGGTGGCAATGGCCGAGCGCGTTCACCGCGACGCCGGACGTGAAATCGAGATAACGCTCGCCGTTGGTGGCGATCAGCCAACAGCCCTCGCCGCGCTCGAAACCGAGATCGGCCCTGGCGAATACGGGAAGCAGATGCGACGTCGCGCTGTTGGTCATGGCGGTCACTGAATGTTAGGACCCGGCCGCGATGCGCGCATTGGTGCGATCGCATCGGCAACCAGCCCCGGAAAACAAAACGTGCCGCCTTTTCGGGGCAGCACGTGGAACTATTCTATGCCCAAGAGGATAGGTGTCAACCGGTCGCAGGCCGTGAATCCCGTAAAGCCCCGGTGTCGCGGAAAGAGCGCACATTGCAATGTTTAGCTGACGGAACATGTGGACGCACCCGCGCGGACTCTTGCGCGGGAGTCACGCCATATTGTAGCTTCTTTCCCGTCGGGTACGACATCTCGTGCGGCAGAATTGATCCTCTTAGTTGCGGTTGTTCGGCGTAAACGTTCGGGCGCGCTTTTCGCGCCCGGCGAGGGCTAAGGGATTCTGCCAGCAGGGATTTTTGAGACGATTGAACTCGCAGCGCTGTCCCAAAATCGGCCGGCGCGACGCGAAGGAAAGAGTGCGATGACGGTATTGACCTGGTCTGACGATCGCGTCGAACAGCTGAAAAAGCTCTGGGAAGGCGGACTTTCCGCCAGCCAGATCGCCGCGGAACTCGGAAATGTGACGCGGAATGCCGTGATCGGCAAGGTCCACCGGCTGGGCCTTTCCGGCCGCGCCAAGAGCCCCTCCTCGGCGGCCCCCCGCCAGCGGAAGGCCCGCCCGGCCCAGCATATGATGCGGGTCGCCCGGCCGGTTTCGCGCGGCAACACCGCGCTGGCCCATGCCTTCGAGGTCGAGTTGGAGCCGGATCCGATCGCCTTCGACAACGTGGTGCCGATGAGCCAGCGGCTGTCGTTGCTGGAACTGAACGAGGCCACCTGCCACTGGCCGGTCGGCGATCCCTCCAGCCCGGAATTCTTCTTCTGCGGGGGCAAGGCGCTCACCAGCCTGCCTTACTGCGCCCATCACTCGCGGATCGCCTATCAGCCGGCCTCCGACCGCCGCCGCCAGCCGCAGAAGCCGGCAAGGTAAGGCGCAGAAGCGCGCGGCCAATGTAGCAGTCGTCCCCGCGCACGCGGGGACCCATAACCACAGGCGTGCGTGGTTATGCCGGCTGGCCGCTCCAGCCTTTTCCAATTTTTGACATCGGTGGTTATGGGTTCCTGCTTTCGCAGGGACGACGGCGGAGATCGTTCGCCCTCGTCTACTCCACCTTCGCAAACCGGTCGTCGAGCGCGTAGCCGGCGCCGCGCACGGTGCGGATCGGGTCCTGCTCGCGGCCGGGGTTGAGCAGCTTGCGCAGGCGGCCGATATGCACATCGACGGTGCGCTCGTCGATATAGATATCGCGGCCCCAGACGCTGTCGAGCAGCTGCTCGCGGCTGAACACCCGGCCCGGATGCTCCAGAAAGAACTCCAAGAGCCGGTACTCGGTCGGGCCGAGGTCGATCGGGCGGCCCGAGCGGGCGACGCGGCGCTTCTCGCGGTCGAGCTCGATGTCGCCATAGGCGAGCACGGTGGCGAGCCGCTCGGGGCTCGCGCGGCGCAGCAGGCCCTTCACCCGCGCCAGCAGTTCCGGCACCGAGAACGGCTTGACGATGTAATCGTCGGCGCCAGTGGCAAGGCCCCTGACCCGCTCGCTTTCCTCGCCGCGCGCCGTCAGCATGATGATCGGCAGCGACTTGGTCTCCGGCCGCGCCCTCAGCCGACGGCACAGCTCGATGCCGGACAGGCCCGGCAGCATCCAGTCGAGCACGATCAGGTCGGGAACGCGCTCCTTCAGCCTGGTATCGGCGTCGTCGCCGCGGGCGACCGTCTCGACCTCGTAACCTTCGGCATCGAGGTTGTAGCGAAGCAGCGTGGTCAACGCTTCCTCGTCTTCCACCACCAGAATGCGCGCGCTCATTTGTTCAAGCCTTTATCTGAATTTCAGTTTCCGGGTACCGTGGTCGCGAAAGTCGTCATGTCGCCCTTCGGGCGCTTGTCCATGATCTGCTGGCCTTCGATCATGTAGAAGACGGTTTCCGCGATATTGGTGGCGTGATCGCCGATCCGCTCGATGTTCTTGGCGCAGAACATCAGATGGATGCAGAACGAGATGTTGCGCGGATCTTCCATCATATAGGTGAGCAATTCGCGGAACAGCGAGGTGCAGATGGCGTCGACTTCCTCGTCGCCCTTCCAGACCGCCATCGCCGCCGGCAGATCGTGCGCCGCATAGGCGTCGAGCACGGACTTGACCTGCGACTGCACGAGGTCGGTCATGTGCTCGAGGCCGCGGATCAGCTTCAAGGGCTGGAATTCGCTCTCCAGCGCCGCGACCCGCTTGCCCATGTTCTTGGCGAGATCGCCGATCCGCTCGAGATCGGTGGCGACCCGCATGGCGCCGACGATTTCGCGCAGATCCACCGCCATCGGCTGGCGCCGGGCGATGGTCAATACCGCGCGCTCCTCGATCACGCGCTGCAGATTGTCGATCTCGGCGTCGGCGGCGACGACGCGCTGGCCGAGCGCGACATCCCGGCGGATCAGCGCATCGACGGAATCCACGATCATGCGCTCGGCGAGGCCGCCCATCTCGGCCACCAGCCGGGTCAATTCCTGCAGGTCGCTGTCGAACGCCTTGGCGGTGTGTTCGGAACCCATCCTGTGTTCTCCCTTAGCCGAACCGGCCGGTAATGTAGTCTTGCGTGCGTCGATCGCTCGGCGAGGTGAATATCTTGTTGGTGTCGTCGAACTCGATCAGTTCGCCCAGATACATGAAGGCGGTCTTGTCCGAGACGCGCGCGGCCTGCTGCATGTTGTGGGTGACGATGGCGATAGTGTAGTCCTCGGCCAGTTCCTGGATCAACTCCTCGACCTTGGCGGTCGAAATCGGATCGAGCGCCGAGCACGGCTCGTCGAACAGGATCACCTCCGGGCGCACCGCCACGGTGCGGGCGATGCAGAGCCGCTGCTGCTGGCCGCCGGACAGGCTCAGGCCCGAGGCGTTCAGCTTGTCCTTGACCTCGTTCCACAGCGCGCCGCCACGCAGCGCCTTTTCGACCCGGCCGTCCATCTCGGACTTGGAGATCTTCTCGTAGAGGCGGATGCCGAAGGCGATGTTCTCGTAGATCGTCATCGGGAACGGCGTCGGCTTCTGAAACACCATGCCGACCCGGGCGCGCAGCAGATTGAGATCGAGCTTGGGATCGAGGATGTTGGTCTGGTCGAGCATCAACTGGCCGGTGGCGCGCTGGCCCGGATAGAGATCGTACATCCGGTTGAAAATGCGCAGCAGCGTCGACTTGCCGCAGCCGGACGGCCCGATGAAGGCGGTGACGCGGTTGGTGCCCAGCGTGAGGTTGATGT
>JBAUUA010000184.1:0-2621 GCA_049582465.1 Bradyrhizobium sp.
CGTTGTGGTGCAACCGCCTCTTGGCGGCTTCAATCCAGGATTTGAGCCCGTAACGTTCCCAGTCCTTTATCCTGACCAGCACAACCCAGGCCGCCTGCACGAACAGAACGCGCAGGTAGCGATTGCCGCGCCTGGAGATTTTGCCGAGGATCGTGCGGTCTCCCGTCGAGATCTGCTTGGGCACCAGTCCGAGCCAGGCGCCGAAGTCGCGGCCTTTGGAGAATACGTCTCCAGTGCCGATCGCGGCTACCATGGCGCTGGAAATGATCGGCCCGATGCCGGGCACCGTCATCAGGCGCGAACATGCCTGATCTTGACGGGCCAGTGCTTCGATCTCGCCGGTTAGGCCATCGATGCGCTGATCCAGCCGGCGCCAGTCGCCTGCCAACTCCTCGATGACACGCAATATGCGGGGCGACAGGGCATCGGTGCGCGTCGCAAGGATGGTGGGCAGTTCGGTGCGCAGGAAGCCGATACCCTGGCGCACGGCAATCCCGCGTTCCAGCATGAAGGCGCGAATCTGGTTGATGATGCCGGTGCGTTGCGACACCAGCCGCTCGCGCACTCGATGCAGCGCCTGCAAATCCAGTTGCTCCGCCGTCTTGGTCGCCACGAACTTCATTGTCGGGCGCTGCACGGCTTCGGCAATCGCTTCGGCATCATTGAAGTCGTTCTTCTGTCCCTTGCTATAGGGGCGGACATATTTGGCCGGCATTAACCTGGCATCGTGACCCAGCGATGCGAGTTTGCGGCTCAGGTGATGTGCGCCGACGCAGGCTTCCATGCCGATCAGGCACGGCGGTATATTGGCGAGCCGCGCTTCCACTTGGCCACGCGACCACTTTTGCCGCAGCACGATGGCGCCGCGTCCATCGTGGCCCACGACGTGGAACGAGTTCTTGCCGATATCAATGCCGATAACGGCGATCGCGGTATTGGGTGTCTGAGACATGGCGTGCTCCTTGTCTTTGGCGCCCCTTGCCAGCTTCGCTTGCTGGCGGGGCAGGAGCACGGCCGGACCATCCCATTCTGATGTCCCCAGTCAACCACACAGCGCACGGTTTTCCGTCTTCACGTGAACTCATCGTGAAGTTCTTGCAGTGATGGTTCGTGCAGAGGAGAAGGCGGGACCCGAAGACGTCGGTGAACAGGCTCTGATGCGCGGGTTGGATACCGCATTTCCGTTTTTTCGTCTGGGGCTGTCCTGGTCTAGCGTCGGGCGTCGATCGGATGATCGGCCACATAATGGGTTTCAGGAATTCCCCTGCCGTGGTTCCGCCTTCACCCCTGCACGATTGATGTCTGCGACTATCCCCCTGATTCTGGTTGCAATGGAGGGGGCTGTGGGCCGGTCGAGCGCTTCTCACGACTCGAGCGGTCCACAGCCCCCTCCGACGTTATGCCTGTCGATGTGCCATGAGCTCGCAATTGATCGCCCAAATGAAGGCGGATAGCTCGCGGGCAACCGCCGTGGCGATTACGGTTCGCCGCTTGCCCTTCCGCTCGAGTGACCGGAAGCGCCCGCACAGTCTGGTTTGCGCTTTCCACGCAATCTCGCGCACGCGTCTCGGTGCGGCCTCGACCTTTGGCTGCTTCTCTCGGCTCACGCGCGGCGGATATCGATAGCTCCAGGCCGCCTCCACAAGAATGCGTCGCGCCCGTCCATTACCGGCCTTGGTGATGCCGCCGCGCTTGACCTTGTCACCGGTCGAGCTTTCTGAGGGCACGAGACCCAGATAGCCCATCAGCTCGCGCGGATTTTGAAAGCGGGAGAGATCACCGATCTCGGCCAGCACCCCCACAGCCGCAATGAGATCAATCCCCCGCATCGCCTGAAGGGCCGCGACAACCTCGGCGAGCGACCACTCGGGCACCGCCTCGCGGATGGCGTTTTCCAAACGCTCGACGCGCTCGCTTTCCTGGCGAATCCCGTCAAGTAGTTCTTCGAATGTGATGCGCTGCTCGCGATGCTCAAGCTTCTGTGCCATCAGCCACTTCATGTGGGTTGGCCCCCACGTCGTCTTGCCCGGATAGATGCGCCCCAGCCGCAGCATCAATGACGAGATCTGCTGGCGCTTGCCCTGGAGGTCCTTCTTCACTGCCTGACGGGCGCGCGAGAGATCGCGCATCGCCTCATGGCGCTCGTCCGGCACCCACACCGCGGTGAGCTCGCCCGCGCGCAACAGCTTGGCGAGGCTTACCGCATCACGCCGGTTCGTCTTCACTCGATCGCCGGCCTTCTTCGGAACAAGCGAGGGGGCCACCACCAGGCACTCATGGCCGAGGCTCTTGAGCAGTCTGTAGAGACCATATCCTGTCGGCCCTGCTTCGTAGCAAAACGTCAGATGACGGTATTTCGCCGCAAGCTTGGCCACGAGCTTTCGGATCGCCGCCTCCGTGGCAGGGAACTCCCCGAGATACCGCACCTCGCCGCCACGGCCGCCATCGGCAATAGCAATTGCATTACGCAATTTTGACGTATCGATTCCGACAAAGGCCTCAGTATTATGACCCACGACTCGCCCTCCTTGTTTGAGGCTCTTCCCGGTCCATCCGGGTAACCCTCGTCGCAACATCGAGGGTGAGTCGCCTCATTTTGTGGAGGGGACATACAGTCTAGC
>JBAUUA010000185.1:0-3214 GCA_049582465.1 Bradyrhizobium sp.
GAATTACGATCAGCTCGAGGATAAGGGCAGCGCCGGCCGCGCGCGGCCAGTTGCGGCCGATCAGCGCGGCATTGTGGTTGCGAAATATCCGGAATGGGATCGCGCGCACGGCGTCGAGCGGCCGGAATGGACGACGGTGCGTGAGGTCGCTGCCCGGCCCGGCAACCCGCGCCTAGTGGAAGAGGCGCTCGACCGCGCCGACGTCCTGCGCAACCGGATCCGCCGTCTGGTGCGCAGCGTCCGCGTCGGGCGCACCATCCGCCTGAAGCGCCAGCTCGACGGCCATGATCTCGACCTCGACGCCGTGATCGACACCGGGATAGCGCTGCGCCAGCGTCTGGAGCCCGATCCACGGGTGTTTCGCACCACCACCTCGAAGCACCGCGATCTCGCAGTCCTGCTGCTGCTGGATATTTCGGAATCGACGCGCGACCGGCTTGCGTCCGGCACCTCCATTCTCGATGTCGAGCGCCTCGCGGTTGCGGTTCTCGCCGAAGCCATGAGCGCGCTCGGCGATCCCTTCAGCATGCTGGCGTTCGCCTCCAACGGGCGCGACGACGTCGAGATGACGACCGTCAAGGCCTTCGACGAGCCCTATGACCGCGCCTGCGTCGGCCGGCTGGCCGCGTTGACGTCGGGCTTGTCGACGCGGCTCGGCACCGCGCTTCGCCATGCCGGCGAGCTGATCAGTCACGCCAGGAGTTTCCGGAAGCTCGTAATCGTCCTGACCGATGGCGAGCCGTCCGATGTCGACGTCGCCGATCCATTGGATCTGGTTGAGGACGCGCGCCGCGCCGCGGTGGGATTGCGGGCGCGGGGTATCGACGGCTTTGGCGTGGTGCTGGGATCGAGCGCCATGAATTCGGCGGTGCGCATTTTCGGACGCGGCAACACCATGCTGGTGCCGCGGGTCGAGGATTTGCCGGCCCGGCTGTCGGAGCTCTATTTCCGGCTCGCGCGCCGCTGAATCACTTGCGGCGGGATACCCGTGGGGCGCCGGGTTCACAACGGACTTTCACCGGCCTCCGCGCCATTCCCACCCGCGGAGGCTTCACGCTGCTCTTCGTCCAGAATGCTCACACTGATGCGTCGCGCGGAAATCATCTCACCGAGGCGAGCAATGTAGTCTTCCGGCTGACCTTCCAGCGCAACAAACAGAGCCTCCCCCTCGAAACGGACACGCCAGTGAAGATTTCCGGCCTGGTAGCCGAGTTCGACCGCGTCGCCGATCGAGCGCGGCTCGAGCCGCATCCACCGCTCGGTGGCCGCGCGAACCACGATCGCGCGCTCGCTGTCGATCAGAAGCACGGCGCCGTCGAACAGCTTCTGGTGACGCGGCAGGGCGATGGCCAGTTCTTCCCCCGCGCGCGTCGTCGCCAGCAGCCGGCGGCGGGCTAGATCGGCGATCGGGATGTTGACCACATCGACCGCACCGCTATTTTCCAGGCGATGAATCTCATCCGAGAACGCGGATTCCAGGCGACTGCCCAAGACACGATCGATGCGCAGCATCGCTGTCCTACCCCTTTCAAGTTAGACGTGCTGCTGCACCGTTGAAACCGCCACGCCGGCCAAACTGCGCTGGCGTGACGGTTCGACGTCCGACCTAGCGATGGGCGGCCACCTTGTTGGGAATACCCTCGATCGGCGCTTCCTCGGTTCCGACGGCCTTCCGGGTAAAGCCTTCGACCATTTCGCGGGTGCCTTCGGGATCGGCGATCCATTTGTTGTAGAATTCGTAAGGACAGGCCGCTACGCCGCGGTCGCCTTCGCCGGAATTGATCAATCCCGTGTAGCCGCGGTGCACCAGCTTGAAGAGATGGTTTTCCGACTGACCGTTCTTGCGCGCGTCGCGGATCAGCATCTTCGAAAGCGCCGCGTACTGGATGCCGTAATCTTCCTCGCCGCATTCACCAAGCGTGCGGCCATCAAAGCCGATGATCGCCGAATGGCCGAAATAGGAGTAGACGCCGTCGAAGCCGGCGGCGTTGGCGACCGCCACATAGACATTGTTCGCCCACGCCATTGCCTTCGCCATGATGACCTGCTGGTCCTTGGCCGGATACATGTAGCCCTGACAGCGCACGATCAGCTCGGCGCCCTTCATCGCGCAGTCCCGCCAGATTTCCGGATAGTTGCCGTCATCGCAGATGATCAGCGAAACCTTGAGGCCCTTCGGCCCATCGGAGACGTAGGTACAGTTGCCCGGATACCAGCCTTCGATCGGCACCCACGGCATGATCTTGCGATATTTCTGCACCACCTCGCCCTTGTCGTTCATCAGGATGAGCGTGTTGTAGGGCGCCTTTTTCGGATGCTCCTCGTGACGTTCGCCGGTGAGCGAGAATACGCCCCAGACCTTCGCCTTGCGGCAGGCTTCCGCGAAAATCTCCGTCTCCTCGCCGGGCACGACCGAGGCCGTTTCGTACATCTCCTTGGAGTCGTACATGATGCCGTGGGTGGAATATTCCGGGAAGATCACGAGATCCATGCCCGGCAGGCCCGTCTTCATGCCGACCACCATGTCGGCAATCTTCCTGGCGTTCGCCAGTACCTCGGCCTTGGTATGGAGGCGAGGCATCTTGTAGTTCACGACGGCGACGCCGACCGTGTCGTTGCTGCTGGAAATGTCACCATGGAGCATGGAAATGGCCTCCTGTTGTGGTTGGTTCAAGTTTGCCGATCAAACGGCCATGTGACGATGGACAAGGTCGTCGGTTAGCGTATCGATCGGTCCGGACGCCGCGACGTGGCCTTTTTCGATGATCACAAAGGATCGGGAAGCACGCCGGGCGAAGTTCACATCTTGTTCGACGAGGACGACCATGATGCCGTGATCGTTGTTGAGGCGCATGATCACGTCCTCGATCTGCTCGACGATGTTGGGCTGAATTCCCTCGGTCGGTTCATCGAGCAGGACGATTTTGGGATCGGTCAGCATCGCGCGGGCGATGGCGAGTTGCTGCTGTTGGCCGCCCGACAGATTCCCACCACGGCGATTGAGTAGTTCCTTCAGCACCGGGAACAAGTCGAACACCTTGTCCTCGAGCGCGCCGGCGTGGCCGGGGTCGCGGCGGGCGAACGTGCCAAGCTTCAGATTCTCCCGCACCGTGAATTGCGGTAGAATGCCCCTGCCCTGCGGCACATAGCCAATGCCGTGCCTGACCCGATCATGGGTCGGGGTCGCCGCAATTTCCTCGCCGTCGAGCCGGAT
>JBAUUA010000186.1:0-1772 GCA_049582465.1 Bradyrhizobium sp.
TCGGGCACGCTGACCTATGAAGCGGTGTTCCAGACCTCCCAGGAGGGCCTCGGCCAGACCACCGCGGTCGGCATCGGCGGCGACCCGGTCAAGGGCACCGAATTCATCGACGTGCTGGAAATGTTCCTGGCCGACCCCAAGACCACCTCGATCGTCATGATCGGCGAAATCGGCGGTTCGGCCGAGGAAGACGCCGCCCAGTTCCTGAAGGACGAGGCCAAGCGCGGCCGCAAGAAGCCGATGGTCGGCTTTATCGCCGGCGTCACCGCCCCTCCCGGCCGCCGCATGGGCCATGCCGGCGCGATCATTTCCGGCGGCAAGGGCGACGCCGGTTCCAAGACCGCGGCGATGGAATCGGCCGGAATCACGGTCTCGCCGTCGCCCGCGCGGCTCGGCCATACGCTTGCCGAAAAATTGAAGGTCTAATTCATTCCTTAGTTCTTTTCGGGGCGAACATTCACCCTAAATAGGGTAAAAGGCCTCCAATCACGCTGATCCGGTGTCCGGATCGGCTGCAGCGCCGTTTTCCATGCGCCATTCGAAATCGCCAGGACGTTAATCATGTCTCGCCAAGACGCGAACGCCGCCTTTGCCCTCTCCTCTTTTTTGCAGGGCACAAACGCCACCTACATCGACGAAATCTACGCCCGTTACGAAAAAGACCCCGCTTCCGTGGACGGCGAGTGGCAGGAGTTTTTCAAGAGCCTGAAAGACACGCCGGCCGACGTCCGCAAGAACGCCGAGGGCCCGTCCTGGGGCCGCGACAACTGGCCGCTGACGCCGCGCGACGAACTGACCTCCGCGCTCGATGGCAATTGGATCGAAATCGAAAAATCGGTTGGCACCAGGATCGCCGCCAAGGCGCAGGTCAAGGGCAGCGATCTGACGGCGGCCGACATCCACCAGGCGACGCGCGATTCGGTGCGTGCCCTGATGCTGATCCGCGCCTACCGCATGCGCGGCCACTTCCACGCCAAGCTCGATCCCTTGGGGATCGAACCGGCGCGCAACCGCGAGGAACTCGATCCGCGCTCCTACGGCTTCACGGAAGCCGATTTCGACCGAAAGATTTTCCTCGATCACGTGCTGGGTCTCGAATACGGATCTTTGCGCGAAATCGTCGCGATCTGCGAGCGCACCTACTGCCAGACGCTCGGCGTCGAATTCATGCACATCACCAACGCCGCGCAGAAGGCCTGGATCCAGGAGCGCATCGAGGGTCCGGACAAGGAAATCAGTTTCACCCGCGAAGGCCGGCGCGCCATCCTGATGAAGCTGGTCGAGGCCGAAGGCTTCGAGAAATTCTGCGATCTCAAGTTCACCGGCACCAAGCGGTTCGGCCTGGACGGCGCCGAATCGCTGATTCCGGCGCTCGAGCAGATCATCAAGCGCGGCGGTAATCTCGGGGTGAAGGAAATCGTGGTCGGGATGCCGCATCGCGGCCGCCTCAACGTGCTGACGCAGGTGATGGGCAAGCCGCATCGCGCGCTGTTTCATGAGTTCAAGGGCGGCTCGGCCAATCCCGACGCGGTCGAGGGTTCCGGCGACGTCAAATATCATCTCGGCGCCTCGTCGGACCGCGAGTTCGACAACAACCGCATCCATCTGTCGCTCACGGCCAACCCGTCGCATCTGGAGATCGTCGATCCTGTGGTGCTCGGCAAGGTACGCGCCAAGCAGGACCAGCACGGCGATCCGCCGGACATGCGCATCTCGGTGCTGCCGCTGTTGATGCATGGCGACGCCGCATTCGCGGGCCAGGGCGTGGTGGC